>NZ_JBALMR010000024.1:0-94854 GCF_036963165.1 Bacillus sp. JJ675
ATTAAGAAAAGCTGCCGCGCGCCGCGGCAGCTTTTCTTAATGTTATTTTTTCTTTTGATCGTAATATTGAACCGGATACATTGAGCCTTCAGAGACCATTTTGTTGTCTTCGATATCATGCGGGTGCGGATGCCCCGCCTTTTCGACCGGGAATGACGCCGTATCTTGCTTTTGCGGCAAAGACGGCAGTTTTGCCTTCATATTCTGCAAGCATTCCTTGAGTTTTTGCCTGTTGGCCTGGTCCTTAAGCATATAAGAGGCGACACCGACAACTGCGGAAACGGCGAGCACTGACATCACGTTTTTCTTCATGGTCAAAACCCCTTTCTGAAAGTTTTGGTGAACTTTCAGGTGCTATTCCCGCTATCATCGTTTATGAAACGGACAGAAGCCGTTTCAGCGCTTCATTAATGTCTGTTGTCGGCTGTTGACATGCGAAGTTTTCGCAAATATAGACGGTCGTTTTGTCACCGATCGCTTTATAGTCCGCCGCAAAGTCGGCAACCCCTTTAAAATCTTCCGGAGACTCTGCGGCCAGGACGGCGTAGGTCGGCTGAAAGGCATGCTGCAATGCCTTAACGATCTTTTTCCGGTCAGGATCATCGCGTTTGCCCAGGATAACAATTTCTTTTTGCGGCATCACATGGCTCAGTAAACTTTGGAGAAAGTTTGTATGTCCGCTCGGGTAAGCAGATACGTCCCCGTGAAACGCCGAAAACATGCCGGATACACGATCGATCAATGACAAGTCGCCCGTCAGCCGTCCGAGACGGAACAGCTGGACGGCGGCAACGCCGTTTCCGGACGGCAAAGCACCGTCGTACACTTCTTTATCTCGGACGATAAGCGCCTCGGCGTCGCTTCCCGTAAAGTAAAAACCGCCGTGATCCTCATCCCAGAACAGCCCGATCATCTTTTCCGCTAAATCTTTCGCTTTTCGCAAATCGTCGAGGTTCAGCGACGCTTCGTACAATTCGAGATACGCCCATAACAAAAACGCGTAATCATCGATAAACCCTTTATTCTTCACTTCACCGTCGCGGTAGCGCACCATAACGCGCCCGTCCTTGATTAATTCGTCTTCGATAAACGACATTGCAGTCCGCGCCATTTCCAAGTATTCAGGGGCATCGAACACCTTCGCCGCTTTGGCGAGACCGGCGATCATCAAAGCATTCCACGATGTCAGCACCTTATCGTCGACATGGGGATATACCCTTTCTTGGCGTTTTTCGAAGAGCCTTTGCTTCGATTCTTCCAGCTTGTCTCCCAGTTCAGCTTCCGTCAGCGAAAACTCTTCCTTTACCCCTTCAAGATTCGCATAGATCAAGTTCGGAATATTGTGCCCTTCGAAATTCCCTTCGTCCGTTATATCATAGACGGCGCAGTACAGCGTGCCGAGCTCATCGCCGAGCGTTTCTTCAATTTCGTCTTTTGACCATATGTAATATTTTCCTTCAACACCCTCTGTGTCGGCGTCAAGCGCAGAGTAAAAAGCGCCTCTGTCATCTGTCATCTCGCGGCGGATAAACGCGATGATCTGCTCGGCAATCCGTTTATACCGTTCGCGTTTTGTTACCTGATAGGCTTCTGTGTAAGCGATCAGCAGCAACGCATTGTCATAGAGCATTTTCTCAAAATGGGGGACGAGCCATTCCGGATCGGTCGAATAACGGGCAAACCCGTAGCCGATATGGTCGTAGATGCCCCCGTTCGCCATGCTGTCGAGCGTTTTCGTCACGCTGTACAAGGCGTTTTCCTCTCCGCTGTATTGATGGTAGCGGAGCAGAAAGGTCAGCATGTGAGGAATCGGGAACTTCGGCGCGCTGCCAAAGCCGCCGTATATCGTGTCAAAACTGTTCATCAGCTGCTGGTACGTGCGCTTCAGGATATCCTCTTCCAGCGCTTCGCCGGCATCGCTTTTCGCTTTGATTTTCAGGTTGTTGGACGCCTTTTCAGCGATATCTTCGACATAATCCCGTTTTTTCTCAAACGTATTTGACAGCTGCTTCAGCACCTCGACAAATCCCGGACGGTTGAAGCGGCTCATCTTCGGAAAGTACGTCCCCGCATAAAACGGCTTTTGCTCAGGCGTCAAAAACACATTCAGCGGCCACCCGCCCTGCCCCGTCATCATCTGGCAGATCGTCATATAAATCGAATCAACATCAGGCCGCTCCTCGCGATCGACTTTAATGGCGACGTATTTCTCATTCAGAAGCTCGGCGACTTCTTCGTCTTCAAAGCTTTCATGGGCCATGACATGGCACCAATGGCAAGTTCTTTAGATTAGCCAAGGCTAGCTATACCCAATAGATACGAGAACAGGCTTGTTTTCGCTTTTCGCTTTTTCAAATGCTTCTTCCCCCCAAGGGAACCAGTCTACAGGGTTATGGGCGTGTTGAAGCAAGTACGGAGACTTCTCAGCGATTAATCTATTGGGTGTATTGTTAGTGGGCATGGGATCACCTTCTTTCTATATTAGTGTATATTTAACTTAACACATTTTCTCAAAAATAATCCCTATTTCTTTATACAGCTGACTGTTCTTTAGTATTGTACTTAGGAATACGTATTACCCCCGAAGCAGTTAAAACGCCTAATATAACTAACCCAGCCCCAATAACTTGAAATACCTTTATCGGTGTTCCAACGGCAAATGTAATAATCATCGTTACAACGGGAACAAGGTTGAAAAATAAAGATGTTTTACTTGCCCCAATCTCCTTAATCCCTTGATTCCACCATAGGTAACCCAAAATACTTGTAAAGAAAGCCATAAAGGCAATTGCTCCCCAAACTCCAATCGGGATGTTTGATAAAGAAACGGGATTCGATGTAAATAAAGAAACTACTATTAAACTAACAGCACCGATAACCATCGTATAAGTGGTTGTAGATAGCGGAGTACCATCTTTTATAAACCGACGTCCAAGTACACCATAAAGTGCCCAACAAACGTTACCTGTAAAGATTATTAAATCTCCGCCTGAAATTGATAAGGTTTTAATGGTTTCGATAGAACCTTGTGTAATGACTAACAATACACCGATGAAAGCAAAGAATATGCCGAGCACTTGTTTTTTTGTAATTTTGTCCTTTAAGATAATTCGAGCGAAAATTGCTGTTAATAAAGGATTCAGACCCATTATTAATGCTCCGTTAACGGGAGATGTATATTTCAACCCAACAAAAAACAAGGCGTTAAAACCAAATATCCCCATAATCCCAAGCGCAATGTATGAAACGGCATTCTTCCGTAATTGACTTTTCTTTATACCTTCAGTAAAAATCAAAATGATGAGCATCACCGCAGCAGCTAAACCGAAACGCCATGCCGCAGAAGACGATGGAGAAAAATATCCAACTGTATATTTTGCAAGATTAAAAGTAGCTCCTGTAAAAATAGAGAAGCCAAGTAACATCAGGTATATATTTAAATGTTTCATTTGTTTTCCACTTCCTCTTTCAAAATTGAATAATATGTATCCAGTTTTCCTTTTGTAGTAGAAATTACTTCTTCCAGCTCCTTTTTTTTAATTTCCATTTTCTCTAAGTGCTTGGTTAAAATCTCAATACGTTTATTTATAGATGGGGAGAGTTGTGACGATTTAACATCCGAATTGATTTTTTCCAAAATGCAGCCGTCTTTGACAAACTCATTAATATCCTCCAATGACATACCTGTTTCCTTTAAACTTTTAAGGAATGTCATAAACTGAATATCAGTCTCTGTATAAAAACGTCTTCCGCTGTTTTTTCGTTTTGGTGGTGGAAGTAACCCAATTTTTTCGTAATATCTTAATGTATACGAACTAATACTAGTCTTCTCAGCAGCTTTACTAATGGAATACAACAAACATCATCCCTCCCTTTTAATTAAAGTTAGTTTACAACTTAGAGTTAACTCTAAGTCAAGCAAAAAAAAACTGCTACCGCATAGTTGCGGATTACAGGTTTTAAAAAATGAATGACATAAAAGGTAAACTGTATTATTTGAACAAATGGTATTATCGTTTAAAATGGCTTCCGTTATCTTTTAATGGAGTTATACACGAGTTGATTATCCCAGGCCACCAATGGCATGCCGAATAACCGATACTGATCAGAAGCGCTTGTTCTCGTGTTTCGCTTTTTCGAAGGCTTCTTCTCCCAAAAGGGACCAGTCCACAGGATTGTGAGCATGTTGAAGCAAGTACGGAGACTTCTCAGCGACTAATCTATCGGGTTTACCTTTATTTATAATAGGATCATCTTCTTTCCAATTTGATTATATTCAGGTTGCCACATTAACCATAAACAATACAAAACTGGTGTTTATTCCATAAAAAATGAAAAAATATATATAATGTTTGATTGTGTCATCATAGGAAATATAAGTTTATTTTTGGTCTATTGATATATATTTGGTTACGTACTATATGTTGTGATAACGTTGCTTTACAAAAAAATTCAAGTTCAAATTACATTGAATAAACGAGATTCAAAAACATACGTTCTTCAAATGTTATACTTGAGAAAATCAGCACTCATACTATATGATGGGCAGTTAATACCTTTGGAAGCGATTTTATGATTCGAAGATCTTTATTTGATGCGAGTATGATCAAGAACGGCCTTTAGCAAATCGTGTGGGGCCCAAAAGTTTAGAAGAGTTGGTAAGGCTAAAACATGCGCATAACATGTTTTATATGACTAATATGTTCCGCCCTTAGTTTAAGTAGAATCCTTCTTGTTAAAGAAAATGTGCCCGTTTGTGGCACAGAGAAAAGAACAATAATATCCTAAACTTGATTAGCAGGGAGCACTCTTTATCTTTACTTGGTTAAATGAAAGCTCTGCTCGATTAAGTAATAAATTTCTCCTTCTGGATCTGTACGTTCCAAAACAAGTGAAATCCAATGTTCCTTATCCATATGATATCCGGGCAGGATATTTTCCCCGTTTCTTAAACTATCACTTATTTCAGGTGGACATTTTAGATTCAGAATATCTATTTCGTCACTTCCATATAATCCTAATTTTTCCGGGGGAACATTCATTATAAGACCGTACCATTTTTTGTTTGATTCATGTCTCAAAGCGGCATAGTTTGGGTATTTCTTCCACGGGTAATCAGGCGATGTACCGTATTTTTCTTTGACGTGTTTAAAGATATCTTCTCTTGTTAACATACTTCAATCATCCCTCCAACTACTTACGGTTAATTTCTTCTCTCTAACCCATCTTTGAAAAAATCACAGGAATTTGTACTCGACGATCCTTGGTTGTCGATTTTGGTTACTTTAATAGACATGTCACCCAATGGCAAGCCAATAGCCGATGCTGACGAGTACCGGTTTGTTTGCGCGCTTTGCTTTTTCGAATTCTTCTTTTCCCCAGGGTACCAGTTGACGGGAGTGTTGGAGTAAATATGGGGATTTCTCAGCGATTAATCTGTTGGGTTTATTGTTAGTTGGCATGGGATCACCTTCTTTCATATCGTTTTGCTCTTTCTTACTTTACCACGTGTATTGAATTTAATACTTTCGTTGATATGTGAGTCCTAACAAATAATATTAATAAATCGAACAACGTTTAGCGCAAGAGGTATCCATCCATACAACAGACACTGGATAAACATATACTGCATGATAGATCAAATTAGAAAGGAGAAATCAGCTTTGACAACATATCGGATCATGACCTTTGATGGGGGTGGTACCTTAGGTGCTTTAAGTTTGCAACTGTTGAGCAGACTGGTTAAACAAAACCCGAAATTAATAAGTCAGACCCATGTATTTTCGGGAACTTCAATCGGTTCATTCACGGCCCTTGCGTTAGCAAGCGGAAGATCGCTGCAGGAGACATTCCAATATTTTAAGGAAAAAATTCTGCCTGCATTCAGTATTTCCCGGCCAGGAGGGCCTGTTTTTAATCAGCAATTACCATATTCAGGTTTTATTAAAGCGGTACGAAACTTTTTCCCGTCAGATCTTCGTCTTAAAAATTTAAAAAAACGAATTGTTGTTCCTGCATTTAAATTATACTCACCTGAGCTGGATCGGTGGACTCCTGTATTATTCCACAATTTTCCTGACTCTCCCTATTTAAATGAAAAAGTGAGTGATGTCATACTGCGGAGCAGCGGTGCTCCCGCGACGCAACGTGCCTATCAAAATTACGTGGATGGATATGTAGTAGCAGCGAACCCTAGTACACCAAGTATCGCGTTTGCAGTGGGTAAAGCCAACGTGCCGTTGGATGAAATTGCGGTATTATCCATCGGAACAGGTGAAGCCCCGACTCGGTTAAGAAGAGATACGAGGGGGTGGGGGATGGTAAGTGCAGATAACATACGCCCCAAAAATCTGGATAATCTTCCTCCAAATTGGGGAGTGCTTCTGAACCGAGCGCCCAACGAACCTTTGCTGCCATTCCTTTCGGTTGTCGGCAGTGGATCAGGTTACTATGAAACCATGGTCAGTTCTAATCTTCTGGGTGATCGCTTTTTTCGGTTAAATCCACGAATCCCAAGCTTATCCTTAACAGACCCTTCTGTTGTTCCCGTTGTCATTGAAATTGCTAACAAAACCAATTTACAACCTGTACTTCGATTTATAGAGGAGAACTGGAGCAAATAAATTTTCATTTTAAGCTGTTCTCACTTATATTTTCTTAACTTACAACTTTTCTTAGAGAAAAGTATTTTCGAAATAAATACAGACAATGGGTGAAAAGAATTTTGTTTTAGGCACTAGCCTGTGATGAATTGAATTTTCATCCAGGCCTTTTTATTTAGTACAGTATATGTGATCAGTGGCAAGTCGAATAGCCGATGCTGACGAGCACCGGCTTGTTTTCGCGTTTTGCTTTTTCGAAGGCTTCTTCTTCCCAGGGGTATGGGGATTTCTCAGCGATTAATCTATTGGGTTTGTTGTTAGTTGGCTTGGGATCACCTTCTTTCATTATTTTGTTAAGTTTATTTATATAAATGTTATTACCAAAAGAAGAGTTTACATAATAATCACTCAAAAGTAGACAAAAAGCTTTTTTGTCCCTTGTTGTTGAATAATCTACAAATTTTAGTTTTTATTTGTTTTTCTGTACTACATAAATAAAGTCCACAAAAACCATCATCTTCATATACCCTTTCGCTTTGTTTTTTATACCGATCTATTATGCTGTTAATGGCATCATCATATTTGTTGCCCCCCGCAGGCAGCTAACACAAACAGCATCATTAGATTAAGGAAAATAAAAACGCATCTCAATCTTATATCCTTTATAGTAATATGTAGAAGCCCAATATGCGGTTAAAATATATTTATATAAAGGAGATTATCATGGAAGAAGTTAAAGTTGTATATGCATTGATTAAAAATGAGTTCAATCAGATATTAATGGTAGATAATCATGAGGGGCATTGGTCACTTCCAGGTGGAAGAGTTGAACTTGATGAAAACCTAATAGAAGCTGCTGTACGTGAGGTGTATGAAGAAACAGGGCTAGAAGTTGAAATAGGGAATATACTAGTTATTAATGAAGCGAAATTTATAGAGAGGAATCATCACGCTATATTATTTACATTTGAAGCAAAAATTGTAGGAGGAACAGCAGTAATTAAAAATGCTCAAGAAATATTGAAAATAGAATGGGTTGATATTGATCAAGCAAGTCAACGAATGCCTTATTACACTGAAGGGATTAATAAACTTATGAAAGGAAATGCGTTGTATAACAATCAAGGAACAATATGAAATAAACGATTGTAATAGTTGTTATCTGTAAAAAATTAATAGCTATTCCCTAATAGTCTCGTATTTTGATTTATCCAAATCAAAGTGCGTTTTTTTATTGCTCCTACCCAATCGAGCACGATTGGGTAGTGATTTAGAGTCTATTGGCTGTTTGGATATTGCTGAGGAACTGATTAAAAAAATGATGGGAGGTACTTTTTACAGTGATGTCGCTCAAAGGGTTATAGTTCAAGCTCTTGCAGTTATAGAGAATGCCAAACTTCAAGCCCATTCAACATACTGGAGGATGAAGAAAAATCGTAGAGTTTGAAGGAATTAGCTACTACCCATATATATCTAAAAGATGCCGGTTTGTCTGCACGATTGGCGTATTGGACTCCGCATGTTTCACAGATAAAATATGCCATTGCAGTCTGCTCCTTTTATTCTTTATTTAGAACAAAATAATGATAGAGCGGCAGTCTGGATGTTCTGAGTTTGTCCTTTTCATATTATAGCAGCTTCTTCTTCAACTGGATAAAAGAGTAATGGAGTTTTTATTTTACCCGTGCTTCCTTCTCATATTGAGGTTTAAATACTTCATTTATAAACGTGTCAAAAGACGTCGGGGTAGTATTTTCGGATGAACGCTGTTCCAGCATTCGAATGTGCTTTGTATTCAGAGCCCGTGCTGTCTCTAACACAAGGTCTATAATATGTTCTGAAAACCCTTGATTTCTCATTTCATTTCGGGCTGTTTCTTCGGTTGTTTGTATATAGCCGAGGTTCGGTTTGCCGATCGCTTTTCCTATGAGCCTCGCCGCTTCAGACATACTCAAGTCACAACTGCCGTGCAACTCTCTTATTTGTTGATCTTGATGGTTAACTTTTAGCATCGCTTCTCCTGCAATTTGTCCAATGTCCCGTGTGGCAATCATAGGAAACTGAACATCGGGGAGAAAAGGACCTTTTGCGGCATCGTGAATTAAAATGTTTTGAATTTGTGAAAGTAAATTTTCCATGAAGTATCCAGCCCGTAAGTGCAAAACGTTTAACCCTTCTATTTGATTCAGTCGTTGTTCGAGCAAGTGTAATCCTCCTACTGATCCGGTGCCTTCTTCTTGATCTGCTCCCCAGCTGCTGAGAGACACAACATTCTTAATTTTTGTTTGTGTCAGAGCAGGGATTAATGCATTGATAATGCGGGTCTGGTAAGCGCGAAAATCAGTGCTCGTCACAATGTAGTTAGGCTGAAGCATCACGTAGACTGCTTTTGCGCCGGTAAAAGCCTTCATCAGCCTTGTTGCATCTCCTGGTTCAGAGACAAACGGCTCAGCTCCTTTACGCACAAACCGCTGTAAGCGTTCCGGGTTTCTGCCAATCACTCTGACCGGCTGTCCTTTGTCTAATAAATAGTTTGCAACTGCACTGCCTGTTCGTCCGGTTGCCCCTGTAATCACGTACATAGCCTGCACCTCCGTGGTTTTGATACTATCATAAAAACTATGGTATAAAATAACAAGCAGGCACTTTTGGGACACGCAGTATCCATTTTGATACTAATCTGGGGAGGGAAGCGAATGCTGGTGAAATACAAGGATAACGAGTATAGATGTTCAATAGAATTGACATTGAAGCTGATAGGGGGTAAATGGAAAGTACTCATCTTGTGGTATTTAGGCGAAAAAAATATGCGCTTTGGCGAATTAAAAAGAGCTTTACCGCAAATTACGCAAAAAATGTTAACAAAGCAGCTGAGGGAATTGGAAGAGGACGGTATAGTCAATCGATTTGTTCATCATCAAGTACCGCCTAAGGTAGAATACTCTCTTTCTGAAATTGGAAAAAGCCTTTTGCCGATTTTAAGCACTTTGTCTGAGTGGGGGGCCTTCTATGCGGAGCAGGCTGGATCTAATCATTAATCCCGCGAAAAAAATAGAGCCTATAAGAGACTCTATTTCTATATTAATAAAAATATCCAGAATACGAATACCGATTGAGATTCTCTTACACAATTATAAGACTGTGGTTTATTTACTGAAAAAACGTAATACACGTTCATTTACGTATTGAGGCTGTTCCATTGATAAAACGTGGCCTGCCTGTTTTATGATTTCTGCTTCAATACCAGGAACGAATGTTGAGGCGCGATGTAAGGCTGATTGCGGGTCATAGATGACTTCATGTTCACCCAGCAATAATAGAATAGGGACTTTTACTGATTTTAATTCGTCATCGGTGAAAACATACGGAAATCCGTCGGCGTTGGGCTTTGGCTGTCTTAATCCATCCTGCCACATCACGCCTGCATGAAACTGCTCTGCAAAAACCGGGTGTAACACATTACGGTCTGTCATCATCCACTTTAAGAAATTCTCTACTCCATCAGGCTCTGTGAGACTAAGAGCGTATTGATAAAAATCGTGATGAAACGGCAAAAATGTTTCCGCGGGACTAAGGATAGCTGCGCTTTCTACTCTCTCTGGCGCACGTAAAACGAAATTCATCGTATGAAGCCCACCAAGCGAAAGTCCAACAATGTGCGACTTTTCGATCCCCAGAGCGTCAAACACATCAAGAAGCCAATCGGCGTAACCCGCCCTCGTACCGCATAAATCTGCAGGGATGCTTTTGTTCTTATCACCTATGATATCGATTGCATATGTTCGGTATTTGCTGCTCCAATCCTCGATATTGGGATGCCACATAGTGGAGCTGAATAATGCCCCGTGAAGCAATACAAGCGGCGGGGCATCCTCAGGTCCGCTTGCAATAATATGAGTTTGGCCGAAACGGGTAGATACATAGAAAGCTTTGTAGTGAACTGGCCAAAGACCGAGGCTTTCGTCATAAGCTTGAAAATAGCGAATGCCGCCGTCGCTTAAATCAGGGGTAATCGGTGAATGTTTTGACATGAACATTTCCTCCCAATCCTCTTTAAATGAATGTTTCGTTACGTGCAAGGGAGTCTGTTTTTTGTATAACAGAATTTATAAATAATATAATACAGTTTTTATTTTATATCAAATTTCAATAATATAAAGGAAATTATATTAAGTTACAGTATTTTATAATTAGATATAACAGTTATTGATTGCATGTAAAATGAAATCTAATAGTGTTGTTAATCGTCTAGTTATTTTAATATGTTATATGCTCTTGAGGAGAAAGGAGGGATTTTTGTGAAGAAAAGCTATTATTCTATTTTATTAAGCCAGACCACTACAAACTTAGGTTTTTCTCTATATACGATGGCAGTCATTTCATTTCTGTTCAACATGACGAACTCTACAGCAATCGCCTCTCTTGTGACATTCATCAGTATTATGTTTCGTATTATAGGAAGTGCTGTATTGCCGTTGGTTGCAACCCAATTTAACCTTCGTCTTACAGTAGTGATTTCTCAATTCATCCAAATTGTTTTGTTAGTATGCTTGGTTTATTTTCTTTTGCAAACGTATTCCTTTGAAATGATGATTTTCGTTTTCGTGATGATTGGCGGGATTTCATTTTTTAATGGGTGGTTTGCGCCTTTAAAAAGTGCGTTGATTGGCGAAATCATCCCTCCTGGTGAAAGAGTGAAAGCAAATGGATTATTATCAACAGTGGATCAAACGTTTCAATTTGTAGGCTGGTCGCTGGGAGGTCTTATCATCGCCTTTTTAGGAGAGGGATACACGATGATCATCACGATCCTTTTATTGTTGATATCGCTTTTTTTCATCATGTTTTGCCTTAGAACAAAACACCATGCCACTATAATCGGAAAAAGTACTCCCTATTTCAGTGTAATAAGCGGTTGGAAATACTTGTTTAAACAAAAGAACCTAAGAGCAATAATCATTATGGATGTAATCGAGTCATGGGCGGGAATGATTTGGATAGGGGCTGTCTCGTTGGCTTTTGTAAACGAGGCATTACATAAAGGCGAATCGTGGTGGGGCTATATAAATGGAGCATATTATTTAGGGGCGATGATCGGAGGATGTATCATCTATAAACTTTCCGGCAGATTCCAACATAAGTTAATAACTTTTATGTTAATTGGTGCTATCTCATATGGAATGTTAACTTTAATATATGGTTTTATAAGCAATGCATATTTAGCCCTTTTATTGGTTATTTTGATGGGGCCGGCTTATATCCTGAGAGACTTAGCACAGGAAACAATTATTCAGAACATAACAACTGAGCAAACGCGAGTAAACATTATGTCTGCAAGATCAGCTCTCGTACAGTTGATTTTTATGCTGTCCATTCTGGGTATCGGGTTTATTTCAGATTTGATTGGCGTACGATTCGTTTATATATCAGCAGGCATTCTTTTGCTGGCATCGGCATTATACGGTTTTTGGCAATTGCAGGCCAAGAAAAAATCAAATTACCATAAACAGATCAGCGTTTAACGAGTTCTTTTCGAAAATAAACCAATGACGTGTTGTGAAGGATCAAGCAAATTCCAAACAAAAAACCTAACCAAACGGTTAGGTTTTAAATTGTTCATATCCTGTCGTTAATCTTATTCGTCTATCGTTCCAAACTGGACTCCCAGTTGTCATAAACGGTTTGGGAAGCGCCCCAGCTTAACCATGATACAAGGATGGGAGAGCTATTTTCTTCTACAACCCAATATTCCCAACGTCTTTTTTTAGGATTTACATATATTCCTGATTTTTTGATTGTCTGCATGATACCTCCGTAAAAACCACCTGGTCGCTGTCGTATTAAGACAGAATCTGTTTCGTATTAAGAACTAAAGTAATCAGATAACCCATGTACAATCCCATTGGCTGCTCTTATTTGATAAGTTTCTGACTGTATAGCCGATTCTTCGCCGGGATTTGAGATATAGCCAAGTTCCAATAATACCGCAAGTTTTGGATTTTCCCTCAAGACATAAAAGTCGCCGAAACGAACGCAGTTGCTTGGAAATCCGGTTTCATTGGATACGCTGCGTAGTACATTTGCAGCCAGCGATTTGTCAGCGCCTCCTTTGTAGTAATACACTTCAACCCCGCGGCTCAAATGAACAGGAGATGAGTTGTAGTGAACAGAAACAAATGCATATGTATGATAAGTGCTGCTGATCGCAACGCGGCTGTTTAAACTCAAATAACGGTCGGACGCGCGGGTCAGAATCACATGCGCCCCCTTTTCTTTTAGAAGAGAAGCAAGATGTGATGCTGTTCTTAGCGTATGATTTTTTTCAAGGGAACCGCTGTAGCCAATCGTTCCTGGATCGCTCCCTCCATGCCCGGCATCAATCACAATATTTTTTCCTCTTAAACTATTGGCATTTTGAGAGGCCGAGGTTCGAGAAACGGCAGAAGAACCTGATTGATTTGAATCTGATACCAACCATCCTGCGATCCAGCCCGACTGAGTGCTGTCCACTTGAATATGTACCCATTGACCCTTTTTTTCAAGGACTGGATATGTATCGCCTTGATTTCCGATTTTCACAACTTTATAGTCTGCCCCCAAGGGCTCAAGCGTATCCCTTGTCTTTTCGTTCGATCCCTACGTATTGTTTTGAAACTGTTTAAGCGCACGCCTGAATTCTTGATCACTCATTTTTCTCGAAATGTGCTTGAGTTGCCCGAGAGTCCGGTCATGAACGCGACGGGGAAGATGCTGTGAAATACCTGTATGTGTTTTTTGATGATGCGGTTTATGAGCAAGCTTATGCCCTTTTCCTGTAAGCGCCATTCCAAACGAGAAACATAAAATCAGCAGGCTCAGAATAAAGGAAATGAAGAAAAAATCATGATATGTCATCATGTGGGCCGCTTCAGTTTTGCCGGTATTCATCAAATGACAGGCCATGTCTTTTTTTAAGGCAAAACTTGCGATGATGGGTATCCACGCATAAGCGAACAGTCGAATAAACTGAACGGCGACCATCCTTTGCACCAGGTCCGGCAGCGGACCTCCTAAAGCAGCCCCCATGAGGCCGGATGCTACGGTAAACCCGACGCCGGCCAATAAAATCATAAAATTGCAGGCATACATATACAACGGGACATGATTGCCCAATAACAGTCCTTGCAGAACGGCGGCCATGATACATATCGATCCTAAGATTCCGATCATGCCCGGGCCGAGTTTGTCATACAGCAAGGCGCTGAGCAGCGCTGAGATCCCGACGCCGCAAATGAAGAATAAATAGAAAAGCAGGAAATCATGGTGTGAAATCCCGTTATCTTTCAGCATTCCTTGCAGGGAAGACAGGCTGAACACCATGCACATATAACCTAAAACAATGACTAGCAGCCCCAATATTGGCTTTGGACGCAACAGCAATTTGAACGGGAGGAAGGGTTTTTTCATGTAACATTGCGTTGTAAATAAAATCACAAAGAGGAGAAGACTTGCCCCCGCACTTTCCCATACATAAGGAGAGGACAATCCCCGTTTTAAAAAGCCGATGAACGTGAGAACCGTCAAAGCAGAAACGATTCCCGACAGGATAAATCCGATAACATCAAAGGGATGTCTGGTCTCTGTCGAATGTTCGTTTTGAAGAAAGATGCGGCTCAAAGCAATTCCGATGAATGAACATGCGCCGGCTGCATAACATAACCATCTCCAGTGGCCGGAAACAGAAGAGATCGCCCCGAAAAACGTTCCCAAAATGGCAAAGCCGAACAATCCGCCGACAAGGACAAACAATGCAAAATTTCGAATGCTGATTGGGAATGAAAGGACCAGCATGGGAATCATCATCATGAGCACTGTCCCCGTGCCGATCCCCTGCAGCATGCGGCCGATTGTCATCCATAACAAATTCGGAGATGCTCCGCATATCAATGCGCCCAATATAAAAAGACACATTGAGGCGACATACGTTCTCAAAGCACCGATTCGATGCCGCAGAAAAGGACCGAACGGAACGAATAAACCAAAAGCGACGGCTCCAACGACAAACGGAATAAGAGCTGCATTAGCTTCGGCATGAAACGTCTGCTGCACCAGCCTTTGCGCTGAAGTAAACGCACTATTCATCATTAATCCGGGGCCGATTGACAAGACTGCCAATAATGAAATTCCCCAGTGTTTACTTATTTTCATACTGCAATTCCTTTCTTTTCTTGCTTGTTCATCTGGTTGATATTCGATAAAAAAGACGCCTTCAGAAATAAAAGGCGCCCGTTTAGGAGAAAACAGGTCTGTTGTAATGCCATCGAGAAACTTTTAGCTTCTGTTATACTAGTATTTCTTTCAAACGAAAAGGCACCCCGGATATGCGCCGCAAATGACCTTCCTCTTTTCTGTCATTTCCTTCAGGTGATGGTGATGCATGGTATAATTTGAATATCAGTGTAAAAAGGAGGAGCAACGATGATAGGAATACTTGCGGGCATGGGGCCGAAATCGACCGGGCCGTTCGTTGATAAAGTAGTAGACGAGTGTCAAAGAATGTATGGGGCAACATATGATATAGATTTCCCGCATATGATGATTTATTCGTGTTCGACTCCTTTCTTTATTGATCGACCCATTAATCATGAAGAGATGGAAGCGGCAATTATAAAAGGCGCCCGTAAGCTTGAACAAACAGGGGCCGATTTTATTGCGATACCTTGCAATACGGCACACATCTATTTTCAACAGCTGCAACATTCGGTTTCAGTACCGCTCTTAAACATGGTCGATGAAACGATGAAAGCCATACCCGGACATTCAAAAAAGATAGCCTTATTAGCTACTGATCCGACAGTTCAGTCGGGCATTTTTCAAGATGCTTTTTTGAAAAACGGCCTGGATTATATCCATAAAGATCATTGGCAAGCGCGTGTGAACCAAATCATACAAATGATTAAAACAGGTCAAACAGACGAAGCCGTTCAATTGTGGGAAACGTTCTCTAAAGAACTAACCGGGGAAATTGACGCGGCTGTGATTGCCTGTACGGATTTAAATGTCGTGACAGATAAACAATCAGCCATTCGTTGCATTGATTCATCATCTTGTCTCGCCAAAGCGATTGTGCATAAATATCTTGCATTGACGGGTCGTTAATCCGTTGGCATGACCCCATACATTTGATTCAAGACGTGCAGAAAATGAGCACATAAAGATCTTAAAAAAGAGGGACATCATCATCGCGGCTTAGCATAAAAAAGGAAAAGGCGGACCAAAAACGTTCCGCCGGGGAAGAGCGATTGCTTTTTTGGAGATGATGAATCTTAACCGTTCGACCATTAAGAAACAGTTGGAAGAGGCTGAGTTTCAATCGATCCAGCAAATATTTCGGTGAATTAAAAGCGATTGATATGGTGATCAACGAATTTATTCAATTGTTTGACATACAGGAAGGGGAAGCGGCGGAAATACCGAATAAGACAGAGGAAGAATCGGATCGAAATGAGGCTTCAGACAAAAGTGAGAAAGGAACTGAACCCGATGAAACAAATTAGCCGTTATATCGACTCAGTGTTTCCATGCCAGGATGCCCTTTTGCAGGAAGTCCTTTCGTCCATAAAAGAAAACGGAATGCCTTCCATATCGGTAACTCCCTCGTCCGGAAAACTTCTGACGATGCTTGTATCGATTTCAGGGGCTAAACGCGTTCTCGAAATCGGAGCGCTCGGGGGATACAGCGGGATTTGCCTCGCGAGGGGGTTCGGCAGCGAAGGAACGTTAACTTCTCTTGAATTAGAAGAGAAGTACGCAAAGCTGGCACACAGCAATCTTTCGAAAGCGGGCTTTGGTGATCAAGTCGCATATATGACCGGACCGGCTTTGGAAAGCCTTGAAAAACTTGTCCGCGATCATAAGCGATTCGACTTCTTCTTTATCGATGCCGACAAAGGAAATTATGAAAATTACCTCGCGTATTGCATCAAGCTTTCAGAGCCTGGTGCGGTCATCGTTGCCGATAATGTACTTGCAGGCGGCAGTGTAGCAGATCAGGACGCTGAATCTAACCGTCGGACCGAATTGATGAGGTCATTCAATGAAACCGCGGCAAGCCATCCCCGATTAGAATCCCTTCTCATTCCGATCGGCGATGGGATGACCATTTCTAAAGTGAAAAATTCAGCTGTTTGATTTGGGATTCAAACAGCTGAATGGATCTTAGTACGGATGCTGAGGCAACGGGGTCCCCGGCGGTCTCCACCAAGATTCAACGGTTTTCCAAGCGTTATGATAATGATAGCCTCTTCCCATCAAATATCCAATTGCGACCGCTTCCCTTAATGCGTGCCGGTAACCGAGATGCTGGGCCTCGCGCAATCCGTGTCTGACAACCGGATCTATGGCTGTCAGTGTTTGCTGTTTAAGGTTGGGATCCCGGTAATATAAGTCTGGATATAGATCTGGTTGAAGGTGAGGAACATAATCAGGAGCTTGATGGTAGCTGATATCCAATTTAATATCTCCCCCTTTTTGAGATAATGTATGCTGATATGGGTAGTTGCGGAATAGGCGATAAACATGTCCTTATCATTTTTCCGGGGATTGAGCAGTTTCGGAAAAGAGAGGTATTCGGGTGGACGGAATGATGCAAAAATTAATCGCTTTCTGCTGCGGCTTCGATTCCATTTCCGATTGATTGGATCAGCGGGCCTAAAACATCCAAAGCGACCCCTTTTTTGTCTTTTTCATTCTTTCCTTGTATTTCAGCCAAAGCAGCCTGAATGCCGTTGCCTAACGCCTGAATCAAATTTCCTTTTATCTGCAATTCAATTCCTTCTTTTTTTTTCTCCTCTTTTTCAGATAAAAATTTCGTTTGGCCAATTGCTTGAATATAGGATCCATAGGTTTGTATCCATGAGCTTATCGCATTCAGTTCATCTATTACGTCTTGTGAATCTTGTTTTTTCATTTCATCCCCTCTCTTTCCGGCCCGTTAATTCAATATAATCAAAAATGTATATTTTGGACTAGGTGCTCTGAACAGTAAGGAGCTTTTTACATGTTTAACACGACTAAAGACAAGGTATTTGATAAATGGCCCTTGTCTTTTTTTGTATAAAAAAGGGGTTTGGAGAAATACTTAGTATACCGCTTGAGATGGCTTGGGTCTCAAAAAAAAAGGGGGCATGCAGGTAAAATGAGTGTAAAAACCATAATGGATGAGTCTCCTTTTACGTCTTTCCACCGTAAATTGACGATTTATACTTGCGGGGGCCCGTTCTTGGATGGTTACATTTTAACGATTATTGGCGTTGCTTTAACACAAATGACGACACAGCTTGATCTGACGACATTTTGGAGTGCGATGGTGGGGGCTTCTGCTCTTTTAGGTTTATTAGTAGGAGGGGCATTATTTGGCTATATTACCGATCTGGTCGGCAGGCACGTGATGTATACCCTTGACCTGATTGCTATATTCATATTTTCGGTACTGCAATTCTTTGTCAATAGCGGACTTGAATTAACCATTATCCGCTTTTTAATGGGAGTCGCCATCGGGGCCGATTACCCGATTGCTACAGCGTTGCTTGCTGAATTTTCCCCCAAAAAACACCGGGGAAGAATGCTGGGAATCTTAATGTCCATGTGGTATTTAGGAGCTCTCGTATCTTATATCGTCGCCTTTCTGTTGATGAATCTCGGTGACAGCGCCTGGCGCTGGATTCTTGCCAGCAGTGCTGTTCCTACATTGATTCTGCTTGTCATGAGATGGGGAACGCCTGAGTCGCCGCGCTGGCTGTTAAGCAAAAACCGCGTAGAGGAAGCTGAGGACATCATTAAAGATGTATATGGAGAAGAAGTAGACCTTTCACATGAAACCGGAAAAGTGGAAAAAACGCGTTTTAAAAAAATGTTTGAGGGCATTTATTTAAAACGCACCTTGTTTATCGGGCTGTTTTGGACATTTCAAGTAATTCCGACCTTTGCGCTTTACACCTTTGCCCCGCAAATTTTAGGGGCATTTGGATTAAAAGGAGAGAACACTTCTTTCATCAGTGAAGTCGTGATCAGTTTCTTCTATTTAATCGGCTGCATCCCGGCTTTGTTGCTGGTCAACCGAATCGGCCGCCGCCCTGTGATCATATGGTCTTTTTTCATGATGACAATCGGAATGCTGATTTTAGGCATTTTTCCAAACGCATCTATTTTCGTTGTTCTTCTCGGCTTTTCCATCTATGCTTTCTTCTCCGGAGGTCCGAGTGTTCTGGATTACATTTATCCAAACGAACTCTTCCCGACGGATATTCGGGCATCAGCAGTCGGAATGGGAACCGCATTCAGCCGGATCGGCTCATTTATAGGAACATTCCTCCTGCCGTACTCGTTAACGTATTTAGGCGTGTCTGCTACCATGATCATCATGGCTGTCCTGACCGGAATCGGACTGATTGTATCGATTGCATGGGCGCCGGAAACAAAAGGGAAGACACTTGCCGAGGCGAGCGGATCTGAATAATCGGGCCGTTGACGAAACCGGCAGCGGCTCCGTTTTTCAGCTTTTTCGCAATTTAAAAACGATAAAATCAGGACATCTGAAATCTTCTTCGAATGACGGATATTTTTTCAGCATCTCTTCTGACGGCTTTGGTTCTATTATGCCTTCCAGCATGAAGCCCGTTTTAATCAAAGTGTTGATGTAACTCGTCAAGGTTCTATGGAAGAACAGCATATTCTCCCGATCGCCAAACCTTTGTTCGTATGTACCTTCATAAAAATATTGATCTACATTCCAATGCAGCTTTTTGCCGTCTTTCGATTTCTCCCAGCCGCTTTCCGGCGTAATGAAGCAGGGATGCAAACTCGAAAAAATAAAACATCCGCGGTCTGTCAGCAGCCGATGCATTTCCTGAAACGCTTTTTCATAATCCGCGAGGTCTTGTATGACCATATTCGATATGATCAAGTCAAAGCTTTTGTCTTCCAACATATTCAAGTCTTCACAGTTCCCGTGCCGATACTCAATCGGCAAATCATCCGGCGTTCTTTCCTTGGCGATGTCGATCATTCTCGGCGAGTAATCGACAGCTGTTACAGCTGCTCCGGCCTTGGCCAGCAGCCTGCTGAAATACCCTTCACCGCACCCGGCGTCAAGCACGCGTTTATTCTTTACCGTTTCAATGAGAGAAAAAATAGCAGGATTTAAAAACACTTCTTTATGAATGTCTCCCAGTTCGGTATGATTGGCGGCGTACGCATCGGCAAATCGGTTCCATCTTTGAATGGCTTCTTCTGTGCCAACTTTATTTGTCATATTTCTCCTCCTTTTCAAAGTCTGTTACCCCTGTTCATAAAACTCATCAATTTTTTCAAAAACTCTTTGAATAAGGGTATTTGAGATAAAAGGATTTAATAAAACGGCGCGGAGCCAGCGGCTTCCTCTAAATGCAGGCAATGAAAAGAAGATGTTTTCTTCATTCAACAAAAACTGCTGCAATTCGAGATTCCAGTGATCCCATTGAGCTTCATCAACGTCATGAGGAACGCCTCTAAAGCATACAACATTTGTATCCGGCTCGCCGGACAGTTCGAGATAGTGACGCTGTTTCACCTGCTTAATAAATTCGTCTTTTAATGCGAGGCTTTCATGCAACAGCTCCCTGTATCCTTTTAATCCGATGTGTTGAAGCGATAAATATAATTTTAGGATATCCGCATGCCGCGTGCCTTGAACGCTTATTTCGCCCAGGTTTGCAAAGTCGGTTTCGTTCATATATGGGGCGGAAATGCGAAAATCGGTTTCCAAAACGCCGCGATTTTTGAACAAAACCATTGCACAAGTCTTCGCGACGTACATCCATTTTTGCGGATTGAATGTGATGGAATCGGCCATTTCGATACCGTTCAGCTTGTCGCGGTAAGCTTCTGAAAAAATGAGTGCTCCCCCGTATGCCGCGTCGACATGCAGCCACAATCCGTTTTCCTTTGCGGTGTCAGCGATCGATCGAATGGGGTCGATGCTTCCTGTTACCGTCGTTCCGGCCGTGGCTGCAATTGCAAATGGAATCTTTCCTTCATTTTTTGCCTGACTGATTTTCTTTTTTAAATCGTCAAGATCCATTTTCGAATCGCTGCTGCTTTTCACCGGGATAATGCTGGAGGTTCCCAGGCCCAACAGCATTGCTGCTTTATGCAAGGAAGTATGGCTGACGTCTGAAGCAAAGATAACCGGCTGTCCGGTAAGTCCGAATAACCCCGATTCCTTTACCTTCAATTGACGATTGCGCGCTGCTGCAAGCGCTTGAAGATTCGCGAGGCTTCCGCCGCTTGTCATCACGCCCCCTGAGTTGTCATCGTATCCAAACATACGGGCGACGGTGCCCATAAGCTGTACTTCCATTTTTGAAAAGACAGGCGACATTTCCAGGCTCAGCATATTGTTGTTCACTGAAGTGCTGACGAATTCGCCCAGACAAGACATTAGAGACGGAATGGAATCCATATGACCCATATAATCCGGACTTAGAGGATTTATGGAGTTTTTTACAATCGCCTGCAACTTTTTTAAAAGCTCTTCTAATTCGATCCCAGTCTCGGGTATATCTCCGTAATACGATGATTCCGGGGAAGGCAAAGTGCGGTGATTCCCGGCGCTGCTTGCGTGCTCAATGACGAATTTGACGACTTGATCAACAATGTTCATGATTTCCTTAATATTCTGACCATTTGGATCGATAAAGGCGTTCTTAGGCAAAAAGGATAGCTTCATAGTACACACGCTGCTTTCTTTCACATTTTTCTCAATTATAGCATTGTGGTCATTCAGGAGTTCAAAAATTTAGAATCTGTTTGTGCAACAGGCATTTTCAGGGAAGGAGAAATTGACGGAAATCAGCCTGATCAAGCGGCGGTTGCTATGATAAAGAAAAAGCCCGTCAGTCAGGCTCTTTTTTCCGTTTTCGCTTTCATGCTTAACCGAAGCGTGATGACGGAAGCTGCGATGACGCCGGTCACAAGGCATTTGTACATATCCTTCAACAGAAGTCCCGACACCACGCCGGTGATCACTCCCAAACAGATGATTGTAACGCGTTCTCTTTGATTCATGTTTTAATCCTCCATCTTTTTCAATAATACGTTCGCTTTGTGAAGCGCAAAGTGTAAATCGATGAGCTCTTCATCGCTCAATTTATTGAGATTGCCGCTGAACGTTTCATAAATCCTCGTCCATTTTTTTTCGACCATTCCCTTGCCGAGAGAAGTCAAAGAGACGAGGACGGCGCGTTTGTCTTTAGGATCGGGCGCTTTTGTCACATAGCCGTCGGCTTCCAATGAGCCGATGACGTTCGTCAGCTGCTGTTTTGCGATATTTAACCCGGTGCTGATGTCTTTCATGTTTAAGGCTCTTTTTTGCATATACATAAATTCGATGACGTGATTTTGCATATGCGTCAGCCCTGTCGCATCTTTGTTTAATTCGCTGAACCCGGCGAATACGTTAGGGATCAATTCGATATATTCTTTTGCAATTTTTTCTTTCATGGATATCACCGTCTTTTAGTAATTGTATTATTACTATATGTCAGACAAGTCAATTTAATTTCATTAAAAAGGTTCAAAATCGTTTACTAATACCCGAATTAATAAAAATATTGACACCATATAGTTTAACGGTATAAACTATATGACATGCGAATAAAGTTTAGCGGTGTAAACTAATGCAGAGGTGAATCCTTTTGGATGAAAAGAAATTGTGCCAGGCGATCGATCTCTTTGCAGAAGTATTGTTTGTCGGCACGGAATTTGTACAGCGTGAAATTGACCAGGATGTGTTTCAGCACATTTCAAGGGAACAGGCTGATTTATTAACCGTTTTAAAAATTAAAGGACCTTCCACTCCGGGAAGCCTTGCGCTCATACAAAATGTACATAAAAGCGCCGTTTCCAACAGGCTGAAGAAGCTGCTTGAAAAAGGACTCGTTGAATGGGATGACTCTCCTGTCCAGCACGATAAACGTTCCAAGCTTATCAAAATTACGGAGCAAGGCGAAAACGTCATGGAAGAATTAGATTCGGCCATTTTTAAGGCTTTAAAAAAAGTGATTGATGATACAGATGAGGAGCACTTGGATTCCTTTATCGAGATATTCAAGATGTTAAAACAAAAATTTAAAGGAGACGTGACGGAATGAGATTGATCGTCAAATACAAATGGATCATTGCCGCATGCGTTTTGGCACTTACGGTCATCTTAAATTTATTTTCCCCGAACCTGACCGAGCTGGCGAATCAAAAGGGGCAGGTGCAGCTTCCTGCTGATTCGGTATCTGAGAAGGCAAAGGAGATTCTGAAAGATGCAGGGGAAAATAATAATACAATCAGCGTTGTTTTTTCGCTGGATCACGCCTTTAAGAAAGACGAAAAAGAAAGCATGCGCGATGCAGCGGATCAGATCAAAAAGATCGAAGGCGTGAAAGGCGTTACATCTCCTTTTTCAGGCGACAGGGAGATACAAGATCAACTGATATCAAAGGATAAGAAAACGGTCCTCATTCCCGTTACGGTCACAGGATCGGATAAACAAGTGGAAAAGATCGCGGATCGTATTTATCAAATCGTTCCCGAAGACTTGACGGCATACATTACAGGAGCGTCTCTCATTAATCAGGACTTTGCACACAGCTCAGAGGAAGGGCTGAAGAAAACCGAAGTTATCACGGTCTTTTTAATTATCGGTTTGCTTTTGGTTGTGTTTCGGTCAGTCGTAACGCCTTTTGTTCCGATTATCGCTGTCGGTTTTTCCTATTTGATCAGCCAATCGCTGTTGGCGATCCTGGTTCATCATGTTGATTTTCCGATTTCGAGTTTTACACAGACGTTTTTGGTGGCGATCCTGTTCGGGATCGGGACGGATTATTGCATCCTTCTTCTGACGCGCTTCCGCGAAGAGCTGGCAAACGGGCATGACAAAATAGAGTCGACTTTGATCGCTTACCGCACAGGGGGGAAAACGCTCTTTATCAGCGGCTTTGCCGTATTGATCGGTTTTTCCTCTCTCGGGTTTGCCAAATTTGCGATATTCCAATCTGCCGTAGGTGTCGCTGTCGGGGTCGGCGTATTAATGATCATTTTGTATACGCTGCTTCCGTTGTTTATGGTGACCCTGGGTGAAAAATTATTTTGGCCGTCCAAAAAAGTGCTTTCACACAGCGACAATAAATTGTGGGCGTTTCTTGGCAGACATTCGGTTGCGCGCCCGTTCTTGTTTATCATCATCACGGCCATCATTACAGTTCCGTTTATGTTAACGTATGATGATCAAATTTCTTTCGATTCCACTTCGGAAATCAGCAGCAGCTATAAATCGGTAAAAGGCCTTGAGGCGATAAAAGAAGGGCTTGGAGAAGGAAAAGCCTTTCCGGTGAATGTCGTCATCAAAGGTGAAAACAAGCTGACGACGGCTGAAACGATTCCTTATCTCGGGAACGTCAGCAAAGCCGTTGAGAAGGTGGATCACGTCGATTCGGTGATGACGATCACGCAGCCGACGGGAAAGGAAATTGAAGACCTGTCGATTGATCACCAGCTTGGGGCGGTTTCAGACGGACTTGATAAAGCGACAAAAGGCCTCGGCGATGTTCAAAAAGGTTTAACTGATGTAGAAGCGGGCCTAAGACAAATCGCGGGGCAAGCCGCAGATTCTGCCGGGAGCGGACAATCGGGCGGTTCGCTGGGGGATGCAGCCGATGGGTTAGGAAAAATCAACAGCCAGCTCCAGCTCATCAGCAAACAGATGGCTCAAACGGGCAGCACCGCACAGTCGGTGCCTCAGCTGACTGCAATCAGCGGCCAGCTTGGACAGATTCAAAGCGGGCTTGAGCAAGCCGATCAGCAGCTTGCAGGACAAAAACAGCAGGCCGGAACGCTGAAAGCAAGCTTAGGCAAGCTTGCAGACGGTGTGAAGAGTGCAAATGCCGGTCTTTCAAAAGTGACTGGCGGCATCACGGCTTCCGCTGATATGCTGAAGGATATGAGCAAAAGCTCTGCAGTGAAGGATACGGGGATATTCATTTCTGACCAGGTCATGAAAAACAAAGAATTTAAGAAGTCGATCGACAATTATTCATTTTCGGACGAAAAAGGCGTTCAATTAAGCGTGGTGCTCGACATCAACCCGTATTCGGAACAGGCCATTACAACGGTTAATCAGATCAAAAAAGCCGTCGCCGATGAAGTCTCAGGCACTCCATTGAAGGATGCAACGATTGCGTACGGCGGAGTCTCCAGTCAGAACGCCGATTTAAAAGAGCTGTCGACGACAGACTTATCCCGCACGATGGCGATTATGGTCATAGGTTTGTTTGCGGTGCTGACGATTTTGTTCCGTTCCATGATCATGCCCATCTATATGATTGCGTCTCTGTTTATCACATATTACACGTCGATATCGATTACGGAGCTGATTTTTGTCCGGGTCATGGGCGACGACGGGGTCAGCTGGGCCGTTCCATTCTTCAGCTTTGTGATCCTGATCGCTTTAGGGGTGGATTATTCGATTTTCCTGCTTGACCGGTTTAAGGAAGAGGTGCACCTCGGCATCAGCCAGGGCATCGTAAAGTCCATGAGCAAGATGGGGTCTGTGATTATGACGGCAGCCGTTATTTTGGCAGGTACATTCGCCGCCATGATGCCATCAGGGGTCAATACGCTGATGCAAGTGGCGACAGTCGTCATTGTCGGCCTTCTGTTATACGGACTCGTCATCCTGCCGCTGTTGATTCCGGCGATCACTGTGACGTTCGGAGAAGGCAACTGGTGGCCGTTTGGCAGAAAAAAGAGCGAAGAATAAAGCAAGAGAGTGATGAACAATCGATGTTCATCACTCTTTTTTAGATTTAAAACGTCAAATACCAGTAAAGCGCGATTTCATCTTGATGTTGATCCATCCCTTTATATAAGCATAGATCAAACCCGCCGATTTCAAATCCGCAGCTTTCATAAAATTTGCATGCTTTCACATTGTTGTTCTGCGTTTCCAGCGTGATCCCCGCCAGGCCTTTTTCCTGCGCCCAGCGTTTGACTTGCTCCATTAGTCTCCGCCCGATTCCATTGCGTCTAAACGCTGAATCGACTTTGATGTCCTCGATATAGGCATATTCATTCCAGTTCCGTTTGACTGCGGCAAGTCCTGCAGGCTGATTGCCGGCAAACGCCAAATAAACGGCTTGATCGGGATTATCGAGATATACAGAGTAATCAGCGGGCTCTGATTCTTCCGTATAGCTTTTTTCGTAGCTTTGAATTGGTTTTACCGAATACCGGATTTTATTTTCCTCAAGCGTGAGAAGCAGAACCGAGTCTACGACGAAACTGTCATCGATATCGGGCAGCCGGCCCAGATCCCCGCTTGCCATTTTTCTAATGGTTATGTTCATGCTCTGAGTTCACCTCATTTCCAACATCGTATCATAACAGCGAAGCGAGCGTCGCTAAACAATAGGGAGCTTATCGCCGATTATATAAATAAGGAAACTTATCGGAAAAGTATAGATGAATGGAGTTTTTGAGAATGGAATTTAACGAGCTTATCGAAACGCGACACTCTGCAAATAATTTCCTGGAAGATGTTCAAATCACGGTGAAAGATTTGGAGCCTATCTTTGAGGATATCAAGCTTGCGCCTTCGGCGTTCAATTTGCAGCACACAGAGTATAAAGTGGTATTGGATAAGGATTTAAAAGAAAAAGTCAAGGAAGCTGCGAACGGCCAATATAAAGTGCATTCAGCCTCTGCCGTGATTTTAGTGACGGGAGACCGCTACGCCTACCGGCAAACGGAAAAAATCAACGAAGGCATGAGGGATTTAGGAATTATTAAGGACTTTGAGCTGCAGGAAATGATCGAAAACAATACCCATTTTTACGAGTCGCGCGGGGAGCAATTCATGAAGGAAGAGGCGATTCGCAATGCTTCTCTTTCTGCGATGATGTTTATGCTCGCCGCCAAGAACCGGGGATGGGACACCTGCCCGATGATCGGATTTGACAGCGATCAAGTTCGCGATCTGCTGAAGATCCCGGATACACATGAAATCGTCCTCATGATAACGATCGGCAAAGAAAAAGAAAGCAACCGACGCTTGAGAGGATATCGCAAGCCGGTTAATGAATTTGTTTCTTTCTATTAGAAATGAGAGGCGGCCGTAAGAAAGGCCGCCCTTTTTATTGATGAGACAGCACTTCGGCTAAGTGGTCAAGATCAAGCTGAAGGTGGCGAATCATCGCTTTTGATGCCTGCTCGTCGTCTCTTTGTTTCATATGGCGGAAAATTTCCCGATGCTGCTCCAAAATGGCTTCAGCCCGTTTTTCTCCTTCAAAATTCAAAATACGGAAATAATAAATTAACCCTTCCAAATCGTTGAGCTGTTTCCGCAATAGACTGTTTTTTGTATATTGGACAATTAAGTTGTGGAATGTATCATTTAATTCGATAATCGTGTTTTGATCTTTGGATTGAAGGATGGCTTCCTCCGTTTTTTGCAAAACGTCTTCGATCGTTTTCAGTTCCTCTGCCGTTGCAATTCTTGCCGTCAATCCCGCAGCAAATGATTCAAGCGCCATCCGGCAAAAATAGATTTCTTCAACGTCCTTGATTGTCGGCTGATAGACCTTCACTCTTGAGTCGATGACGATGAGCCCCTCTTTTTCCAGAACCCTGATCGCTTCTCTCAAAGGGCTTTTGCTGACGCCGAGCTCCTTGGCTAACTTCGCTTCGGCGATTCGTTCACCGGGTTTTAATTTCCCTTCAAATATCATTCGCTTAATCGCATGGTAGGATTGTTCATAAAACGGTTTTGGTTTTTCAATCACGCTTCTCATCCTCGTATTCGTTCTCATTTCGTATTTTACCACAGGTTCCTTCGTTATCCCCCACTATAACCACTCCAAGTGCAGGATAAACAAAATGCCCGGCCGCAAGCCGGGCACTGAATTAAAATAAGAGAATGAACCCCGAAACGGCGGGAGTTAAAAATAAACCCGATTTCAAGACGACTTTCGGCAGGACATTGGTAAATTTAGCCCCGACATACGCGCCGCACATCGTACCGATCAGGATTTTGACCAATAGGACATAATCGACGAATCCTTCTGAAATATAGCCGACCCCACCGCCTAATGAGAGCGGAATAATGACGAGCATTGTCGTTCCTACGGAATGGCGAATCGACAGGTTCAGCATCATCATCAACCCGATTTGAATAAAAGGTGCAGAGCCGATTCCGAACGTTCCGGACAGGACGCCGGCCACGATTCCCAATAAACAGGCCTTGATCCAAAAGGCAAGGTTCGTTTCCTGCGCAGCTTCCTTTTCTTTCAAAAAGAATAATCTGATTAAAATGAGGATGGCCGATAAAAATAACATTCCCGCGGTCATATAATGCAATGAGCTTGAAGGTATCAGAGAAGTCAGCTTAGCTCCTACAAAGGATCCCGCTGCTGCAAAACAGCCGACGGTTAAGCCGATTTTCAGCTTGATATTTCCCTCGCGAAAGTGGCTGTACGTGCCCGATAAACTCGTAAAAGCCATGCCGGCCAGAGACGTTCCCAATGCTGTATGAATCGGAATGTGAAACAGCATCGTTAACAGCGCGATGACAAATCCGGCTCCACCGGCCCCGACAAAGCCAAGCAAAAGACCTAGTAAAAACATAACGAACACAATCGACATGTTGCTTCTTCTCCTTTATGAACACCTGAATATCTTTTTGTAGTCGACGGTATTCGGTCGACCATAATCGCTAAACAATATATTACTCTATTCATTTCATATTGACAAGCCGGGCCGGCATGGGGAAATTAATTTCAGCAAACCGGCCGAACATACAAAAAAGGCCCCGGCAGAGGACCTTTTTTAAGCTATCGTATCTTTCTGCGCCTGATCATGCTCGATGCAACAAGAAAACCGACGGCAAATAGGGCGATCGGTAAAAACCATTTGCCAAAACCGCTGCCCCATCCTAAAGCAATCGAGGCAGATTCGAGCAGAATGAAAGAGAATATGATGATACACACGTTTTTAAGTTGATTGATCAGTTTTCGGCTGTGCAAATAAAAGCGTTCTGCGTTTGTCTCATTCAACCGTTTAGGATAATTGTGGATTTCAAAGTGCTTTTCCAATAGCGTCATAAGCAAGAGAATGAACATCCCGATTCCGGGCAATATGATCAGCTCCCATTTTGATCCCCAGCGGTCTGCTTCACCGAGTACGCCATAATGTACGGGCACTTTTTCAGGAAGCTTGCTCCAAATCAAGATCAAAAAGACGATCGACCCGGCATAGCATAAACAGCCTAACATATCCCAGACCTTTTCGCTTAGGGTCTTTGGAATGTTTGCTTTTTGTTCTGGTGAATTTGGCATCTTTCTCCCCCTCTTTATCTTTATACGGATGAAGTGTGAAAAAGTTTGATTTTTTGATCCTTTGAAAAGTGACCCAGAACTTTTATTCATGTCAAAACATATTGTAAAGTATTGAATTCAGATGCAATCACCGAAAAATATCGAGGACTGAAAAAAATTGAACCGTGACACAATCATCAATCAGGTCAATGTTTATCAAATCAGTGTAAATTCCATCGATACTTCTTCAGGAATTTTTGTCGGAACCAATTATGCGCATAATTGGTCTTCACATCGAAAAAACAATTACGGTTTCGGATCGATCAGCAATTCGCAGATTTCAAACAACTATAGTTATGTGACGGACAATGATATCGTCGACACGCCGATCCAAAATCAGCCGAACATCCTGCTTGGACCTAAGGAAGGAAATGTAAATGAAGTGGATATCGGAGAAATCAATGTTAACGTCATAGATACTTGTGCAGCCATTTCAGTCGGCGAAAATGAAGTGAACGGCTGGAGCGCGCACAGCAAGCGAATAGCCGGTCAAGGGAGATTTACCGGCACCGTTCAAAATTCCCAAAATACGACTCTTGTGATTGATAATGATGACAATGACTGTCAAATAAACGATTTTCACTAAAGGCTGCTTTTTGGTTCGAAAAAGGAAGGTGATTTGTTTGGCAATTGGATTTTCACTCGGCGCCGTCAATGTGAATTCACAAAATACAAACTGTGTCATTGCCATCGGGGAGAATCAATTAAATGGTTATGCTGCGCACCGGAAAGTTAACAACGGAATTGGTTTCTTGTCCGGAAACGTATTAAATCAAGCAAACGTGACATCGGTATTTGACCCTGACGGAGTCGACTCATTGATGAATTCCCTAAACTTTTCACCGGCAGTTCAGAATCAGGCTCTTTAAGATGTTGTGTAAAGAGCTTGATTTTGTTTTGAAATGAAGACAAGCCTCCTTGATATTCTTTTAGCATGACTTTCGTTAAAAGCACATATGGATGAATAAAGATGTAATGATTGGCAGATCTGCGGGAGGCTTTAAGCAATGGTAAAACCCCATTTTCATTCAAACGTGAAAGAGATGCTGGGAGAGGATTTTTCCAATCTCCTGTACGAGATCTCGCCATTTGTTGAACCGAGGGTGGATATCCTTCAATCAAACGGCGGCTTGATCATATCCGTTGATTTGGCAGGCGCGGGCACCGATGACTTTACCGTGAGAAAAACGAACCACGCACTGTGCATTGAAGGAATCATTGAAAACAAACTTGGTTCAGAAAATGAGAAAGTCATCATCCGCAGGGAACGGTTCTACGGACCTTTCAAAAGGGAGCTTCCGATCCCCGAGGAGTGCGATTTGCAGAGGATTCAAGCGGTATTTGAAAGGGGAGTCCTGGTGATCACCATTCCTTTCTATAAAAATAAACGATGATGAAGGAGAACGTGATGACATCGATAAAATACGGTTCTTTAAAAGTAAATGCGATCAGAAATTCTTCCGGAATATTTGTCGGAACCAACATGTTAAAAGGCAGAAAAAGCGAATCGTTTATCCGTGAAGGCTTTGGGTCAGTGAGGGGGAAGCATAATAAAGTCAGAGAGAATAAAGGTGTTGTGGAAAAGCGTTATTAAAAAGGAATGGGGCATATGAGCCAAGACGATATTCTAAAAAAACTCGATGAATTGTCTCAAAAAATCGACACACTCGAGACATCCCTCAACCATCGAAGCCATCCTTCTTTATTTTTGAAAATGGACGTGAAAGACCTTCATTTGCAGGAATTGAACCTCGAAGAATTCGCATTTCACCTCGACAACATCGAAATAAAGGATCTGAGCGGGATGCTGAATATGGGAAATGTCTTCTCCCCATATATCCATCCGAAACCGAAAAGACCGCCTCACCAAAAGAAAAAAAGGAAAACCGATGAAATCGAAGTGAAAATAAACGGAAAAGCAGTGCCTTATACGATCAATTAGACGAAAGGATGTTGGCCGTGAAACGTTTTTCCCCTTCATTTTTTATTGGAGCGATTTCGATCGGAACAGTTGAAGGCGCCTCATGCGTCAACCTCGGAAACAACCTGCCGAGCGGTTTTGTGAACTACAAAAAACAGAACCAGGGATTCGGCTCGATCTCCGGCGATCATAACGATATTCACGATATTTTGGCGTCCATAGAAGAAAAGGAGCCGAATGATGCGTTTCATTATGATGGATTACATTACGGAAAAAATGAACAGGTGTTGGAAAAGATCGAAAGCGAGATGCTCGATTCGGGGCTTGAAATTGAAGAGCAATACGATGGGGAGACGAGAGGCGGCCCGCCTTCCGTATATTGACTAGGTCTATGTAATCATGGCGTGACATATTTACTAAATTGTGTGTAAAAAGGAATATCATTCTTCTTTTAGGTGGATAAATCAAGTACAATAGTTTTAGTTTTTTAGGAGGTATTAAGATGCAGAAGTATAGACGAAGAAATACAACGGCTTTTACGGTCATGGCATATTTCACATTTTTTGCAGGCGTTTTTTTATTTTGTATCGGCCTTTACAATGCCGAAAACCTGCAGCTCAATGAAAAAGGCTATTACATCGCTGTGATGATTTTAGTGGCGGTAGGCGCGATTCTGACGCAGAAAGTGACGCGTGATAATGCCGAAGACAACGAGATCATTGCAGAGCAGGAAAGAAGACAGAATATGTCTAATATGGAGTAATTGATGGGGAAGGCATCGAAGGATGCCTTCTTTATTTTTTTGCGTTTAAATATGTTTTTGTATTTATTCTCCAGCAGGACATCAATCATTCCGATGATTTTTGTATGATTGGTTTTTTTTCTAAAGTGTAAAAAGTTTTGGTCTTTGTTTCTTTGCGATTTAGTGATCGTGCCGAACACCCAGATGGAGCTTGTTATCAGTAGTATCGTTAATATAAAAGGAAAAAAAGTATATTCAATGTCATACGAAATGGAGACGGCTTGACCAGTAAATATAGCAGTTATAATGCTGGCGGTGAAGGAGCTATAAAGCGAGGCTTTTATCACATGGCCGATTTTCAGCGTTGGCCCTGAAAAATAAACTTTCAACCGGTTTAACGTGGATAAATCTTGTTTTTCGAGGTATGCCATCAGCTCTTCATCGTTTTCGGCTTTCGATAACAATATTTCTTCTGCTGTTTGTTTTGTTTCTTCGAATAATTGTTTGTCTGTTTGCATGTCTTTTGTCCTCTAGTCATATTATATTAGTTTGATTGATAGACGAACCAAAGCAGAGGCGCATGTCCCTCTGCTTTTTAATCAAATTTCTTTTTGAAACGTTCATCTAAAATAAAATCAATCATACCCGCGATTCTGGAATATTCCGCCCTTTTTTGAAAGTGCAGGATCGTTTGCATCGGTCCTTTTCGTGAGGAGATCAGCATCTTGGCGATCCAAAGAAAAGAGAAGATTAGATAGAACATGAAGAGGAATGAAAATAGCCTTGAAAGGTCATAGGTGGAGGAGGAGACTTGACCAGATAAAAAGGCCGCCATAATTACAGCGGTAATACTGCTAAAAAAAATGGCTTTAATAAAATACGTTAATGTGAAACTGGGATTTGAAAAATATATTTTTAACTGATTTAATGTAACAGAATCTTGATTTGCAAGGTATGTAAGCAGCTCATCGTCACTTTTGTGAGACTCAAGGAGTTTGGCTGTATGTTCAGCTTTTTGAAATAATTGTTTTTCGTTTCTCATTGGATTGTCACTCCTATATAAAAATACATGAGATTTTATTGGTACGGTATGTTTTCCAATGCCTTTTTGTATTTTTGTTGTAAAACATAATCAATCATTTTTACAATACGTGCAAACTCGGCTTTCTTGGAAAAATGTGTAATGAATTGACTCGGCTTTTTTTTCAAGGTGACAAGCTGTTTAAGCACCCAGAAGAAACACCCCACAAATATGGCAGCTAATGTGATAATGGAGATGCCGGAAACAAAAGGGAACATCGAATCTGCTTGACCACAAAGAATTGCAGTAATGAACGAAGCTAATACTATACTGAAAAATGCTGCACTGATGAAATAATGAAGCGCAAATGAAGGATCAGAGTAATAGACTTTCAGCTGATTTAAGGTTAATGAATCTTGTTTAGCGAGAAAGGCTAATAACTCTTCATCGCTCTTATCGCGGAAAGTTTTAAGGGTTTTGGCTGTTTTTTGCGTTGCAGTGAATACTTGTTTGTCTGTGTTCAATGTAAATACCTCCACGAGACTTTATATATTAAAGATTTGGAAAAACTGCATAAATACATTATATTATGTATTTATGCAGCTTTCATTAAATAAACAAATTAATCTGCTGTTTTTTCGCCAAATATCGCAAATAACACAGCAGACACTGCCGTACCAATAGCGATTTCAGGTGCTGCAGTTCCCACTATTACAACAGCTGCTACACCAACAGTAGCTGCTATAATTCCTCCAACTGCAACCCCAACTGCTCCCCAATCGATTGGTAAAGCTTCTTGAGGAGCTACAACTGGTTTGCTAGGTGACACATATAACTTCTTAATTTTAAAGGTAATTGTAGCCGACATTTCAGTTTTTGTATCGCCTACTACCGGAATTTCATTGCTAAATATAGTTAATGAGAGATCCAAAGATTCAACAGAAGGTGAAACGTTTACCGAGATATATCCGTTACGCACCGACAAACCGATATTCTTTAAAAGCTCATCATATGAATGAATTTGTGAAGAACTCAATGATGTTTTTGAGTTTCCTAATACTTCTGTAATCGATGCTCCGACCTTTCCGTTTTTAACTTGCAGTGTACCCGGTGATGTTTCACTTGGCTTTTTAAATACCAGTGAAGTAGACAACGTAATATCCAAGTATAGCGACTTGTAAACTGTCTCAGTTTTATCAAAAATAAACATTGTTGTAAATAGTTCAGAAATACTGCTCAGTGCCGGGATATTTGCTAAAATGTTTCTCAATGTGCGTACGCGTGCGTCATAGACCGGATCTGACGACGGGGTGACGCTTGCAGTACCTTTGTCCCTGCCTGAGTAAGCATCTTTATCAATGCCGATCATACCGCTTCCGCTGCCGATTGATTGTTCGTAGAATTGGTCAAAGGCCCAGTTTTTCGGCATTGTGTAGCCGAGGTTGCCGCTGAAGCCGGTCGACATATCGGCGACGAAGCTGTATTCCGTCAAACCTGCGTCGGCTGTTCTGATACAGATGTTTCTTGGCCCGTATACGCCGATCTTATATTTTGGCGAATTCGGAATGCTTTGCATTTTGTCAAACGCTGCTTTGATTTCATTAAAATAAGGGATGATTTTGTCTGTTACTTCATAATCATACGCGTCAAAATCAACGGCAAAATAAATGGTTGTGCCTGATGGGAAGCCTAACCCTTGTGCTGCGTTGACAGCGGCATACGCATCTGTTGTTCCTTGATTTTGCACGAAATACGAGGATTCGTAGCCGCCGTCCTGATAAATCGGAAACACTCTCAAACCTTCATTAAAAATGATGGAAAGCTCAGCAGGGGTCATTGCCTTTGATTTAAGGCCGCTGCTTGTCCGCACATTGCCCGTCAAATATCTGCCGACAACTTTATATCCGTTGTTACGCAAAGTTTTTGCAGTTGCTGCTGTTAGAACCGTGGAAGTGTCGCAGGCCGCGGCAGCACGCGAAGTATCGCCGGAGCTTGACAATAAAGCCTTGATTGTTGCCATATTGGCAATTCCCGTTGCCGGCAAACACATGAAGCTTTGAAAGCGTGAGACGGCAGATTCCACTTCTGCATCATAAACGCCGTCAAATTCACCTGAAGGATAGCCATTGCAATATAATGCGTATTGAAGAATCAGCACGAACTTTGTTCTGGAATCGCCTGGTTTAAGTGTCGGGCATTTGCTTGTTGTCCCTGGTCCAAAATTGCCGTTTGCCACACTTGTACTCATGCCTTCTTCTTTTTGCAAAGCATAAATCAGTGCCTTATTTGTCTCTCTGGAATAAACGCCGTCACAAGGCATTAATCCGAAATAAGCATTGTAATCCCGATTTAAATTTTGCTGAATTTGACGAATTTTCGTATCACCATTTCGAAGCAATTTAAAAGCGCTCATGTTGAGCAGAGCTTTCATGATTTGTGCAGTGACAACACCGTCTTGTTTGGCTAGGCCTGCAGCTCTCTGAAACCTTTTCACGGCATCCTCTGTACTCTCAAAGAAGTTACCCGTTAAACCGCCGGGATTAAATCCACTTCCTTTACACCAAAAAGCGCCTTGCAGAATGTAATTTAAGTTTGTAGGTTTTTCAGTTTTTTTCTGCTTTTTTAGCGGCACAAATTTGCTCTCTGTCGCCGGTCCGAAATTATCGGCGGGCTCTGCGATACCGAGTTCGATCTGCAATGCTCTCGTTAAACCGTAAATCGTCTCCCAGCTTGGTTTTCCGTTCTCTTTCACCTTGTTGTAGCCGTGTTTTCCGCTGTAGGTTTTGTTTAGCCATTCCTGAGTTTTCAATACCATTTGATCCATAGAAGGTCCCTCTTTTCTTTATTTAGGCTTTCACTATTAGGTGGCAAACGTATGACAAAAAAATAAGGGCATTGACCCATTCAGCAGTCAATGCCCGTAATTGTTTATTTTAACAGCCCCAAGCTCCCGGTCAGCCTGTTCACCTTCTTCTTATCCCCGCACATTCCGATTCCATAATAGCGGTAATCGGAGGAAGCGGAAGCTTGGAATTTTTCGATATATGCTTCATATGTATGACAGCTCTGGGCCGCATCGGGAGGATATCGTCGAACTCGTCGGTGAGCAGCTTTTGTCTCAGTTCATGAAGAAGCCCGGCGTTTCCTTTTAAGATGGGGATGGGGACTTTTACGATTCGATCCCTGAGCCGTCTGTTACGTTCCCGCCGAGAATGGCGGCTGTATTGGCGGTCAGTCCGACAGGCAGGCTTTCGTCTATGACGAGTGCGCATTTTGTTTCATTCAAGACGTATGCTCCTCCTTCAGCTGCGGTTTGGATTTCATCTCAGAAATATAAAGGCCTGTTAGTGTCAGCGCGCCTCCGACAAAGGCGATCCATGTCAGTTGTTCGTGCAAAATGATAATCGAAGCGGCAATCGTGATCACGGGCACCATATAAATGTAGGCGCTCGTTTTCACGGCTCCGAGCACCCCGACCGACCAGTTCCACGTCACAAAGCAAAGAGCGGATGCGCCAGCACCCAGAAACAACATGTTCAGCAGGTTGACGGAGGAAGCGAATGGGCTGAGCGTAAAACGGAAGTCAAACAGGAACAAAGCCGGGATCATAAAGATCAGCCCGTAAAGAAAGATGCGCTGGGTGCATTGAATCGTGTGATGGCGAAACGCGCTGATTTTTTTCATTAAAATGGCGTATATTCCCCAAACAAAAGCAGAGGCTGCGGCAAGCGGGTCACCGAACGGATTCAGCTTGAGCACGACGTTTCCATTGAAAGATATAAGCAAGAGACCGGTAAAAGCGGCGGCAAATCCAATGAAAAAGTGCGGCTTAAGCTTCTCGCCGTCCAGAAGGAAATGAGCCAGGACGGCTGTGATCATCGGGATCACCGAGACGATCATGCCGACATTTGAAGCATATGTGTAGGTGAGCGCGATATTTTCCAATAAGAAATACAAGGTTACGCCGCATAAGCCGGCCCCTGCAAAAAGGATCTCCTGCCGCAGGCTCTGTACGTTCAGAACGCGCGGGTGAACGATGAGCAGGACGATCAATCCAAGCAAAAATCGATAAAACAAAATCTCCATTGGCGAAAAATCCTCGAGCAGCACTTTTGTCGAGACAAAGGTCGTCCCCCAGATGAGAATCGTTAAAACGGCTGCAAGGTGTCCGGCGGTTTCACGTCGATGATTCATCCTTCAATCTCCAATCTGTCTTGTTCAAAGATTTTCATATATTGTTTCGGCGTCAGCCCGACCTGCCGCTTGAAAAACTTCGTCAAATGGCTTTGGTCGCTGAAGCCCGTTTGAAAGGCGGCGTCGATCGGCTTTACGCCTTGTTCCAGAAGCTTTTTTGCCTGATTGATGCGCACGGTTTCCAGGTAGCTGTACGGAGAAATTCCTTTTTGCTTCGTAAACGACCGCAGCAAATGATACTTGCTCCAGCCCGTGAGTCCGCTGAGATCATCAAGCTTAATATTTTCCGTATAATGCTCTTCTAAATAACCGCACACGGTTTTGACTTCATCAGACGGTTCGGGCGCGCGTTCGAGGAACGTCACGTCTGAATACGTTCTGATCAGCTCTTCAAGAAGGTTGAGAAACAGCTCCTCCTTTTGAAGAGCTTTTTCCTTTTGCAAAATTTGCACGTGCAGTTCTTTCAAGCTGGACGTCAGCTCATGGCGGAACAACACGTTTTGCGTGAAGTAAGGGAGGCTTTCGGCGCCCGTTATCTCCTTCACGGCTTTTTCCATTACATCAGGCATGACGTTGATGCTGCGGTAATCAAGGGCCTTCCCGTCAATTTGCTCGCAGCTGTGCGTATCGTGCGGATTAAACAGCAGGAGATCTCCGGGGTTGATGATATACTCCTGTCCCTGGCAAAGCAAATAGCGCTGTCCTTTTTCGATAAAGCCGATCACATAATATTCGTGAAAGTGGTTCGGGAACTTCTGCATGATTCCTTTGAAGCGATAGGCTTCAACCTGCAGGTCTTGATCAAGGATCAGCGTCCGGGTTTCCTCTCGCATGACGGACCTCCTGTCGTGTTGTTGATTGTTTTAGTTTAGCATGTTTTTCAGGGATTTCTTGTATGATGTTGCGGTTTGAAAGATTGAAATATTTCATCAAAAAGTGTAATATTACACTAAATATTGCGATGGAGGAATACTGTGGACAAAGATTATATAATCGAACTTATTTCATTAAAATTAAGGCTGATTCGTACAGAAAGCGGCTATACGCAGGAGAAAATGGCGAATGTTCTTGGGATTTCGAAGAAGACGCTTGTGCAAATTGAAAAGGGAAGGACGACTGCGGGGTGGACGCATGTCGTGGCAGTGTGCGCGCTATTTCGAAACAGTGAGGTTTTGCAGTCAGTGCTGGGGGACGAACCGTTGGAAGTTGTCGAAACTGTGGCGCACCGCAGCATTGACCGGCCGAAGGGGAAAACGCTCGGCGGCAGGGTATGGTGGCGGGAGATTGACTGTAAAGGAGATTTTCGTATGCAGCAAAATTTGATTTCACATCATTACCGGATTCTGGATTCCTATGATGACCTCTGGTACAGTACGTTTGAAAAAGAGGAAGCGATGGCGCGCTTGGATGAGCTGGCGAGTGAGAACGGCGGAATTCAATAATGAAAAGGCTGAACGTCATATTAGGGCTGATCAGTGCAGTATTGCTCATCGGTCCGTATGCAATTTTTTATGTCCTAGACCACGGCAATCCGATCATGAATGCGTGGGTTCGCTCAGATGCTGAAAAGCATTTGTCGGAAATAGGGCATCAGGAAAAAATTATAAAGAGAATCATGTGATTGAACCTAAAACTGTGATAAACAAAGACTATTTTTTAACGCAATCTATGGGCGTTTTTAAAGATGAGCCGGATATGACATATTATTATGGAAAAAACAAAAAAACGGGCAAGATCGTTCAGTTTTGTGAGAAAAATGAATTAAGCGGCACGAGTGATGGAAAGACGAAGCACAGCGAACCGCACTGTGATTTCAGTCTGAAAAACCGTGGCTAAACGCCGGCTGGTTCAATGACAACATCACCATTTCTTCGACATGTTTCATATGAAACATGTATTTTTTTGGAATCCGGCGCGGCAGCGGGCTCGTAATATAATTTGACACAGTTTTAAAGAAAGTGAGATGATTGGCGTTAGAAAATAATAGAAGGAGATGGTGTCATGCAGCCTGAAGATATCGTCAGAAGCGGACCGAATCAATATATATGCAAGGAAGGAATCACGCGGGAGCTCCCGGCGTTTTTAGAGGGGTTCAAGCAGCCTGTCATTGTCACCGGCGTGAAGTCGTTTGCGGCTTTTTCCAATCATGCGGCGCTTCCGGCTGATTGGAAGGTGATTCAGCATAAGGGAACCAGTTCGCTTCGTGCGATTCGCAAAGCAGCCGAGGAAGCAGGTGCGGCGGATATCATCATCGGGATCGGCGGGGGAACCGTTTTAGATACGGCGAAGGCAGTCGCCGATCTGCTGAGTATTGAAGTGATGACGATTCCGACAATCCCGGGAACATGCGCCGCAGCTACGCCGCTCAGTGTGATTTACGATGACGAAGGGAACTTTGAAGGGGTGCAGTACCATAAGCGTTCAAGCTATTTGACGCTTGTTGACCCTGTCTTGCTTTTATCATCCCCGATTGCTTACGTAAAAAGCGGGATCGGCGATACGCTTGCGAAGTGGTATGAAGCTGAGGCGATCATCAGAACGACGAAGGATGCGCTGTCGATCATGGTTCAGGCGGGGCTCAGACAGTCCGTCTATATTCGCGACATCCTGTTAAACGAGAGTCTGCAGGCTGTAGAAAGCATCGAAAAAGGCGAACCATCTCCGGCTTTGGCGAATGTGCTGGAAGCGGTCATCGCACTTGCCGGAACGGTGGGCGGCTATGCAGGCCGCTACGGCAGAATGGCCGGGGCCCATGCGATTCACAACGGTTTGACGTTTATTCCGGAAACCCATCATGTGCTCCACGGTCAAAAGGTCGCTTACGGCATATTGGTTCAGCTTGCGTTGGAAGGACGGACAGACGAAATTCGCGAGCTGCTTCCGCTATATGATGCGCTCGGATTTCCGAAAAGGCTGCGCGATCTGGGCATTGTCGAAAACATTGAGCAAGCCAAACAAAAAATTGCAGCCCACGCGTGCAAACCGGAAGAGTCGCTTTGCTTAATGGGAACGTTCAGCGAAGCGGATGTCGTTGCTGCGATCGGGTCATTGGAATAATAAAAAGCGCCCTTGAATTGAATTCAAGGGCGTAAATTTTGTGTACAACATGCATTTTTGTTTAGAAAGTATCTATTATACTGTTTAATCATGAAATCTCAGTTGTAAATGAAATACCGGGTCAAAGAATTTATGCAGAAATCGCAGAATTTGTTTTAAATGCTTTTGATTCGCCCTTTATTAACATAAACTAAGATTTCGAAATTCTTATTGAACCATTTGTATATGCAAATGGTTTGTTTGATTTTAGATCTCCCGTGTTAAAAAACTCTCCACACCTGCCATCGATGAAATAAAATCCCTACATTCAGTTTCTATATTTCCATTCTGTCTCCCCTTGAATAACTTAGATATTCGTTACTAAGTCAAGAGAAGGGGAAGAAGTTAAATATAATTAGAAAAGGTCTTTTGGATGGTTATGAAATATTACATATAGATGAGAAAATTTGAATAAAATGTATTTAATTACAAAATTCCCCTTACTTCGACAAAAGTGAATTGTTATTGTGATGTTAGGTGGAATCTATTTATGTGATTCCACATTAAAAATAGGAGGTGAATTTCATGAGAGGTAATGAAAAAGAATGGGAACCAGTAAACCAAAAAGGGCTCTCTAAACCAGCAGGAAATTCAATTATTAAAGCTGCTGGTTGTATGGGATGCTGGGCAGCGAAAAGTATAGCAATGACTCGCGTTTGTCCGTTGCCAAGTCCTCAAATGAAAGTGATTTAAATCTATTAAGTTTCGACAAAAACGGGTAGGGGGCATGCAGCTCCCTATTCAAAAGGGGGATTCTATGTCTTTATTGGGAGAATTATCGGAAATGGAACTAAGTGTACACCTTCAGCCACATGGTGCTTTATTGGTAGATCGTAAAAGTATGTTCTATTACAGGCTTAGTGGAAGGGGAGTGCAGCTTGCTCTTTTACTGGCTGAAAATAATAGCTTGCAAAAAACAGCAAGAATATGGGAAATAGTAACGAAGGAGGAAATGAGTGCTGATAAATTAAAAGAAGAATTAAGTACGCACCCATTCACTGCTGCATGGACAGAAGGATTGTTAGATAAACGGTTAATGATTACCGGCTCTACAAAGTCTTATTTACCTATTAGCTGCACACTTCAATTTACAAACTCTTGTAATTTGAGTTGTTCGTTTTGTTATGCAAGTTCAGGTAAACCTTATCAAAACGAGTTGAATGCTTTCGAATGGATAGAGGTAATGGAGAAGCTTGCTGCACATGGTGTGGCAGATATTACAATTACTGGTGGTGAAGCAAAATTAATTAAGGGATTTAAAGAACTTATCACTGCAGCAAGTTCATTATTTACCAATGTAAATCTTTTTAGTAATGGATTGAATTGGAGAGATGAAGAAATAGAACTTCTTAAACATTTAGGGAATGTATGTGTACAGATAAGTATTGATGGGAGTGCCGATACTCATGATCTCCTTAGAGGGAGAAAAGGCAGTTTTAAAGAAAGTATGAGAAATGTCAAGCGAATGACCGATTCTTCTCTCTCTGTCATAGTAGCTATGACTATAAATGAATTAAATGCTTGTGAGGTTTTGGAGGTCATTGAGAATTCTGTCGAATCTGGCGCCACTATTTTTAGGGCAGGAAGAACACTTAATGTGGGAAGAGCTTCAGATACAAGAGACATTTCTTCAGAAACAGAGCGTTTAGTAAAGCAACAGCTTAAAAAAGCGATTAGTGATTGGGGAGATCAAATTATCATTATCGATTGGGAGGAAGAAAAAAATGGTGTAACTGACTTTTGTACACCTGGATATTTGGCTTGGTATATCAGAGCTGATGGTTATGTAACACCGTGTCAAATTGAGGAATCAGCAATTGGACATATCTTGGAAGATAGTATGTTAGATATCGGTTCGCCTGAACGTTTAATGCAAGCAAAATGTAATGCGAAGCATTGTAGATGTATAGGTAAAATAGAGTTATCAGAACCTGATCTGCCGTTTAGTCAAATACGTATAGATGAGGTTAAGTCATGACTGTTTTGACTATTATTCTATGGATTTCTATTTCTGTGATAGGCTTACTTTTATTTCATAAATTTAAGCCTTTAATTTACCAATCTTTGTTGCTTGATAAAGATACTGCTCGATTAATTTGCAATAAGTTTATTAAGCGCTATGTCGGGATAGATGTAACTGATTGGGATTGTTATGCAATGTATTGGTATGACCATGATACTGTTAACAAACTGCATCATTTAGGTTTACTAAATAAAGTTCGACAAGTCCTGTATCATTGGGGATTGGTCGAGTCTTGGAGAATTCGTTTTGTAAATCAAAATAAATCAATTATAGCTGGAGTGAACTCAAAGGGAGAAATTACATTTTTTCATGCGGATGTACCACGAAGAGAATTGCCCAAGAAAGTTTCTAAAATCTCTCCAGAGCAGCTGAAATTAGAACTTGCTGCTTCAAATGAAGGACTATGGAGCCAAGCGGAAGTAAGTGGAGCAGGTGAAAAAGAAGAAGCTCTTGAAAATATCACGACTTATTGGTATATTGCCGAGTCGGATAATGTCAGAATGAAAATGACGGTTGAATTACATAATGGCTGTATATTAAGTATTGGAAGTGAACAAGAAATCCTAACAGAGAAAATGGGTGTTGCAGTAAAAAAAGAGCACCTTGAATCGACGTTAGGTATGACGGGGGTAATAGGGTCTTTAATTGCTGTAATTGCAGCAATCATGGTATTAATTAACATGGACATTCGCGCGGACGTCACAACTAGTATGATACTGGGAGGGATTCTTATATGTTGCAATCTATTAACTTTAAAAGAGGATATACAATTAACAATTGTAAATGCATACGATTCAAGGATAAGTGTAAAGATGGTGTATATATTTGGAACTTTGTCTACTATTCTTGCAGGTTTATCAACAGGATTTGTCGTATTTATATGTTCATTAGCCGGAAATACTGTAGGGTACAGCATGAAATGGTCAGTATGGGATAACCCTGCTTCTCAAGTATTAAGCGGAATAAGCATAGGGCTTGCTTGCCTGGGGCTGTCTGCTGCCATGTTTACAGTTCTTGAAAAGAAAAAATTATTACGTATCTCTCCTGAACTCTCAAATCGCACTGTCTATTTGTCCGGCTTTACATTTAGACAAGGACTAAATATCAGTCTTCAAAGTTCCTTATCAGAAGAGACGGTGTATAGACTTCTTATGATTCCTACAATTTGGTTGCTAACTGATAATATGGTGATTGCTGTCTTGGTTTCCTCAGTTTTATGGGCAATAATGCATCAAGGAACAGGCTATCATCCTAGGTGGATACGATGGTTGCATCTTACCCTTTTTGGATGCTTACTAGGGTTTGTCTTCCTACAATATGGATTTATATCAGTATTGGCTGCTCACTTCATTCATAACCTCATCTTGGTCTGTAAGCCGCTATGGGATTATAAAGTCAGAAAAAAACTTCAATTTGGCAAAAATACGAATCAATCTTCATTCTAACAATGAGGAGAAGGTAAATATGAAAATCATGCAAGTCAAAAATTTAACAAAAAAATATCATAATGGAGAGGGAATTGATCAACTATCTTTCTCAATTCACGCAGGGGAAATCGTTGCTTTGCTCGGTCCTAACGGAGCGGGCAAAACAACGACAATCCGCTGTATTACAGGCTTATATAAATCTGATAACGGTGATATTGAAATAAACGGTCTGAGGCCAGGTGATAATCGAGTTCAACGGATGGTTGCTTTAATTCCAGATCAACCTTATTTGTACCCCTCTTTAACCGTAGCCGAACATCTTCAGTTTCGAGCAAAAGCTTTTAATATTAAAGAAAACATACAAGAGAAGGTCCAAGAAGCGTTAAAAAAAGTGAACATGGAAGGAAAGGCCGATCGGATAACTGGACAGCTTTCCAGAGGACAAAAACAACGTGCTGTTTTAGCTGGGGCAATCATTCAAGACGCATTGTTATACATATTGGATGAACCGACAGTAGGTTTAGATATTCCTTCAAAACAATGGCTCTCTCAGTGGCTGATTAATAAAGCAAAAAACGAAGGAGCAGCAGCTCTTGTCTCCACTCATAGTCTTGATTTTGTGCTGGAAACTGCTCATCGTGTTTTATTGATTCGAGATGGGATACTTATAAAAGAGATTGATGTCCCCGAAAATCAAAAGGACTATTTAGCTTGGAAACAGGAAGTAATCGATCTCCTGGGGGATTGGTCGGATGATTAATATTCTGTCATTCTTATTTCTTCAGTCAAAAAGAAAAATTCTCAAACAAGAACAAGAAAAAAAGCTCCCTTTCTTAATTTTGTTTTTGTTTTTAGGGGCAATACTTATCCAAATTGGTTTTATAGCAAAAACGGAAACTTGGAATTCACCTTTAACAGGATGGATCTTGACAGGCGCTTTTATTGTCTATACGTGCTTTGGTCTTTTATCAAACCGTATTCCCAGCCAGATGGAGGATGTCATTTGGCTATATACTGCACCTTATAAGTTATCCGAGATCATTTATGCGGCATTAGTTTGGAAAGCTATTTGGAAGGGTTTACTATGGTTGTGCTCCGGCATCGCAAGTGATCTTATTTTACTATTATGGAAACAACATTACATAAATTTGACCGGAAAAGCTATAGGTCTGGTACTTTTAATCATTGTAATGGAGACTTGGATTATGGCGGTTTCATGCACAAGAGCAGTCAGAAGCGTAAAGTTTATATTTACTTTTTTTACACTGATTCTAAGTGTGTTTTATTGTGTAACTCTCTATTACTCTTTTATTAATGATCGGCCGCCAAGTTTTTGGAGGGTAGCGGGGGATCAAGTTGGTGAATTCGGCAACATTCTCATGCATTTTTATTCTCCGGTTGAATTTATAATGTTAGGATTAATTCTTATATCTATTGTAATAATTCACTTTACTTCAAATAAAATAGAGAGTAAAGAAAAATTGGTTAAAGAAGCTGAATTTTGGGCGGAATTTCAAGATAGTAATGTAGGTTTAGGCCAAGACCACTTTAAAGAAAAGCAAACTTGGTGGGGGTTGAAAGGATTAGTCGGTGTTTTTTCATTTTTATGGGTAGAGATTTTACTAGTTAAAAAAAATTTATTTTTTCATATGTCTCATTTTGCTTTTCTGTTACTCCTGTTTCCATATTTAATGTCAAAATATCCAGATGTATTTAATCTTCTTTTCACTTTAATTGTATGTGCTACTTTTTTTAGTTCTTATTATTCGGGCCTAGTTCGTCATGCAAAATCTGGCGATTTATTTCTGCTCCCGGGTTCATTGTGGAAAAAAGTGCTTTTGCTTGAGGTTTCAAATACTATATGGCTGTTCGTTCTTTTGGTTGTATCAGTTGTGGCACGTCAAATATTTGACCAGTCTTCAGTTGGAGAAGCCTTGCTTTTCATAATGTATGGGATAGGGGGGTATATATTTTTACTAACAATTCGTTGGGTATCATTTGTTCAAACACGACAAAAAGATCCGTCGATTTCTTTAACTTCCTATTATAAATATTTTTTAATAAATAGTGCTGTGAGCATCTTCTTTTTATTCATTGTTTTTGTTATTGCTCAAAAAGCTGTTGTGTTTATTTTTCCGGTAATTTTGATCGGAACAGGAGGTTGGACATGGTTTTTATTCTATAAATATAGAAGAAGTACTTATTTTAACTATCTGTGTTTAGGAACATTTCTCTTTTCTATTCTTCTGTCGTTAATTATAGGGAAACTGATAAACTGAAAAGTTTGGAGGGACAAATGAAATTGGAATCAAAAAAAAATCTAACGCAATCTGTAAGAAATCTTGCAAATAAAAACGAAGTTACGGTTACTAAAGCGATTGGGGAACTCAAGGAGACTGGAAAAGCAGCAATTCCAGTTTTGATTGAAGCATTGAAGGAAGAGGGCTCTTTACGCAATATTGCTGCAGCTGTTTTAGGAGAATTTGGTGAAGATGCTAGCGAAGCGTCACCAGAACTCGCATCACTTCTAAAAAGCGAGAAGGAAGAAACGAGAATGGCGGCGGCTATTTCATTAATGAGAATTGGTAAAGGCAGCCTTCCATACCTTATTGAGATTGCTAAAAATATGGATGGTCCCCCTTGCTTTTGGGCGTCTTGGGCAATAGCCTGGATCGAACCTTCTAAAATTGAACGAAAAATGTATGAATGTTTAAAACACGAACAAGAGAACCCATCCGGATTGGTTGCTCCGTTTGCGGCAGAGGAAGCCCTGGGGAAAATTATTGCTGCACAGTTAAAAGAAAAATAATGGAGGGTTTTTATGAAGAAAAATGAAATTACCGTTCCATTAATTCCAAATGATTTACCATGGATAAATGTAGAGGAGGGAGGAGTTGATCTTAAGAGAAAACAAAAGTACCTGTTTTATTTTTGGTCTGTCAGTTGTATAAACTGTAGGCAACTATCTGGTGATGTACTGAAAGAAACAAATAAATTTAATAATTTGCAGGTAATTGCTGTTCACGTCCCTTATTCAGAAGAAGAAAAATCTATCGAGTTAGTTAAAGAAAAATCTACAGAGAAGGGGTTTTCATTACCGATTGTACTGGATCAGAACTATCATATTGTTCAAGCTTGTCACATTCAAGCAGTACCAAGTTTTTGTTTATTTGGTTCTAATGGAAAGCTTGAGTTTTCATCAATGGGTGATGTCGGGTTTAAAAAATTACTTCGTCAACTAAATGAGAATTCGAATATGGAGAAAAAATAAGTCCTTTTATCTCTCAAATTTGATGTTTTGAATTAGATGTATTTTCTCGATTTATCCTTTTACATGATTACACTTGTTCAGCAGATTAGAACGTTCAGCGAAGCAGATGTCGTTGCTGCGATCGGGTCATTGGAATAGGATGCGAAAAAAAGGCCGCCGGACAAAACCGGCGGTCCTTGTTTTTATATTTTAAGTTCTACGTTCGCATGCTTTTTCAGCTTTTCAACCTGTTGTCCGAGCTTTTCCTGCTGCTTTTGCTTTTCGAGCATTGTTTTGATCTGTGATTTCACGTCTTCGAGCTTCGGCGTTTTTTGTTTGCTTTGTTTTTGCTGTGCAGCGTATTGATCATAGTATGATTTGATTTCTTCGTTTGTTACTTTATCCTGCGGGACTTCTTTCTTGATATATTTTTCAGCTTTGATGTTGTCGGCTATTTCGGATTTGAATTCGGACATGTTTAAGCCGGCTTTTTTTAAAGCGGCATCGAATTGTTTATCGCTTTTATACTGCTTTTTGCTTTCATCAAGCTGTTTGTTAATTTCTTGGGCAGACGCTTTATAGCCCTTTTTGTCGGCTTCTTCAAGAAGGAGGGTTTGTCCGACAAGGCTGTCGAGCGTTTGTTTTTTGATTTGCTTTGCCGCGTCAGCTGTCGTCGGGTCTTGTCCGGTTTGCTGATATTGCATTTGTGCGGTTGATAATAAGCTGTTGTAGTCGCTGCCGGTGATTTTTTTGCCGTTGACGACTGCAACGGTTTTCTTCTCATCCACTTTTTGCTTATCGAGCTTTTTCTGCATCGCCTTCATTTGTTTCTCTTGATCCTGTGCGTTTTGCGTTGTTTTTGCCTGATCATCGGCTTTTGATTTTTGGCTTTCCTCATTTGAACCGCAGGCGGCGAGAGCGAGAGCCATGAATCCGATCATGAGAGACGAAATCAGTTTTTTCATCAACGTGTGTCTCCTTTCTTGAACAAAAAGTCAGATCGCAAAAAAATGATCTAGTGCGCATTCTAAATGATATTCAATAAAAAAGAAACCATTTGGAATCGATTTTCCAATTTGTAATCAAATTGAAAGGAGTTCGTAATGTTTCAGATGAACGTCCGATATGTGATATACTGTAAAAAAATCGGAAGGGTGAAAAAAGCACATGATCTTATAATCCTTTTTAGAAAAATCCGTTACAAGCATATCATCGTATACGTCTATTCGACTTTGCCAAATGTAACGTCCTTTTTCTGAATAGGATTTGTCATGTGCTTCTATAGTAAAGAAGTTCTTCTTGCTGTGCGGCTGCATCGCCTCCTATTCAGAAAAATCAACACATACAGGGGGATTATTAGCCATGCAGTTGAACATAAACGAATATCCGCTGCCTGATCTTGCATCAGGACCATACGGAATCGCAAGAGGCGCGGATGGTGCGCTTTGGTTTACCGAGCAGAAAGGGAACCGGATCGGCAGAATCACTGCAGCCGGACAGATCACTGAATATGACGTTCCGACGCCTGATGCCGGCGTGTCGATCATCGCCGCCGGAAGCAGCGGAGAGCTCTGGTTTACAGAGTATAAAGCCGGGAAAATCGGAAAAATCACGGTTCAGGGTGAACTGACCGAATATCCGCTTCCGGCTGGAACGGCGCCATTCGGAATCACGGAAGGGCCGGACGGTGCCGTATGGTACACGGACATGGCAGGCCATAAAATCGGCAGGGTGTCCCGATCAGGAGAGCTTACGGAGTATGAACTGTCTTCTGGTTCATTCCCTTCATTCCTTGTTGCCGGTCCGGACGGTGCGCTTTGGTTTACGCAAAACCAAAACAACGCCATCGGCCGCATCACGCCGGAGGGCGACATCCGGGAGTTTCAGATTCCGACTGATCAATCCGGACCGGTCGGGATTGCGGCTGGTCCGGACTGCGCCCTGTGGTTTGTTGAAATAAACGGCAATCAAATCGGGAGGATCACTGTTTCGGGGGAGATCTGCGAATACCCGCTTCCTTCCGAAAACGCCCGGCCCCACGCCATCACCTCAGGTGAAGACGGCGCGCTCTGGTTCACGGAGTGGGGCGCCAATCAAATCGGGAGGATCACGGTGAAAGGAGACATCACCGAATATCCCATTCCTGCGGAGCATGCTGAACCGCACGGCATCGCCGCAGCGTGTGGCGGGATCTGGTTTGCCGAAGAATGCGGCCAAATCGGCCGGTTTACGATTCGCTAGACAAAGAACGTCCCTGTAACATGGGACGTTCTTCGTTTTGGACGCCACTAGTCCGTCCGTGTTTCCATTTGACGGTGATTGAAAAAGCCGAGGTTTTTATTCATCATGTAAAAATGGAAAATGTATTCACCGACCGACATGGCGACTGCTGCGAAAAATGCGGCCAGTGCGGAGGGGCCACCCTCCACTCCCATCGTACGTGAAAGCAGCCAGACAACAAGAAATGCGACGCCCAAATCGGCCAGCGTGGCGGTGATGTTGCTCGTTTTCGGCAAAATAAACAAGTCACCAAGCAAGTAGGAGACGGCGCCTAAAACTACCGTAATCAAGAGGGTATGTCCAAAAGTAAAGCCGAAACCGAGACCGAGTACAAGATACAAAATCACAATCGTCATGATGCCTTTAATCGCAAGAGCTTTGACATGTTCCATCCCCATTCACTCCTTCGTATGAGGTTTACTTTAGTTTTTCCTCGTATGAAGGAATCCAAACATGCTACCCGTCTTCTTTTGAAGTTTGAAATACATTCTATATTCCTTGGAAAATTGCACACCCGTTCTTGTTCAAGAAGAGTGTACAGGCTCATAGTACGATCAGCGGGCATTTGCACATCAACGTCGGTGCCCCGGTATTCCTGTCTGAATCACTTACCTATGATGATCAAGGCGAATACGCTCTGGATCATCACGAGAGGGGATAGAGCGAAGTTTATCGTCGAACAGCAATATGTACATAGGAAAAACCTGTTAACTGAACATTGTTCAGCAGCGGGTTTTTTTCTTTGTTTTGCGGCCCGCTAAATCGCTGCAACATGCTAAAAGGCCGGACCCGGCATATTTTGATAAAGACACCAAAACATCGCAAAGGGGACATCACGGTGAAAAAATTAATCATTAATGCTGACGATTTTGGTTATTCAAGAGGCGTCAATTATGGGATTATCGATGCCCACAACCTGGGGATTTTAACTTCGGCGACCTTAATGGCCAATATGCCGGGAGCCGAACATGCAGCCGGGCTTGCCGAAGCGTGTCCGGGTTTGGGAGTCGGCGTACATCTGGTGTTGACATGCGGAAGGCCGATTTTGCCTGGCCATCGGACAATCGTTGATGTGAAGGGGGATTTTCGGCGGCTTTCTTTTTATCAGGGAGCGTTCACTGTCGATTTGGAAGAAGTGTATGCCGAGTGGAAAGCGCAAATCGAAACAGTGTATGAATTAGGCCTTAAGCCGACTCATATGGACAGCCATCATCATATCAACTCCTATGCCGGGATTACGGAAGTGTTTTTAAAATTGGCGAAAGAATACGGGCTGCCTGTCAGAAATAACATGGAGCATGCGGCATTGGAACAGATCAAAACGACGGACCGTTTCGAACCCGTTCTCGAAACCGCTTTACAGGACGAACAAGCCGTCAGCCGGCTTTTCAATGACTGTGAATCGATAGAGGTCATGACGCATCCGGCTTACCTTGATAAAGCGCTTTTGGCGAATTCCTCGTTTACTTATCCGCGGGCCGATGAGCTGGAGTTTTTGATCGACCGAGAGACCGTAGGGCGGGTGAAGTCGCTGCCGGACGTACGCCTGTCAACATTCAGGGATCTATAAGAGGGGGAGAGGAGATGAAACATTTTCTTCAAAAGCTCGGCAAATCGATGCTCATTCCGATAGCTGCCCTTCCGGCTGCGGGACTTCTGCTTCGGCTGTCTGCTGAAGACATGCTCGACATTCCGCTTTTTCAGGCGTCGGGCGTCATCTTGAACAATATGGACATCTTGATAGCGATCGGCATTGCCATGGGGCTTGCCAATACAAAGGATAAGGGCATTCCCGCCTTGACGGGATTTTTGGCGGTTTCCGTCTTGCAGGAAGGGCTCGGCATCCTGAATCAGAACCTTGATATGAGCGTGTTCGGCGGGGTAGTTGCGGGGCTTGTGGCTGCGTTCATCTATAATCGATTTCATCAAACACGGCTGCCAAGCATGTTCGCTTTTTTTGGCGGTGAAAAGTTTCCGATTACAATGATCATTTTGGTGATGATCCCGATCGCGGGTTTGTTCTCCGTCGTATGGCCTTATGCGCAGGCGGGAATCGATGCTTTTAGTCAAATGCTTGTCGGGCTGGGGGCTTTCGGGATATTTGTCTTCGGTTTTTTCAACCGGTTTTTGCTGCCGTTCGGCCTTCATCATGTCATGAATACGTATGTTTATTTTGGCCTCGGACGTTTTGAAACGGCTTCAGGGGAAACGGTGACAGGCGAAATTACGCGGTTTCTGAATGGCGATCCGGCAGCCGGGTATTTTCTCGGCGGATTTTACGTCACGATGATGTTTGGCATTCCGGCGATTGCCTTAGCCATCACACGGGCCGCCAGAACGAAGAAGAAAGAAACGAAGGCGCTGATGTCCTCCGGAGCGGCCACATCGTTGATTACCGGCATTACCGAGCCGATTGAATTTACGTTTTTGTTTACCTCGCCCCTATTGTATTTCCTCCATTCTGTATACACGGGTCTTGCCGGCATGGTGCTGTACTTGCTCGGCATTCGGCACGGTTTCTCGTGGGGAGCGGGAGCAATCGACTATGCGCTGAATCTGAATTTATCTGATCGGGGTCTATTGTTGATTCCGGTCGGCCTCGCATTCTTTGTCCTCTATTACGTCACCTTTTATCTCGTCATTACAAAGCGAAACGTTCCAGTCATCGGCAGGGAACAGGATGCCGAAGCTCCGGCAAAAAGCGGACCGGGTACAAAGCATTCAGGCTATGAAACGATCGCGGCTAATATTCTCCAGCATATCGGAGGAAGAGAAAACGTGATCGCATGCGACAACTGCATGACGCGGCTGAGGATGAAAGTAACCGATACCTCACTTGCTGAAGAAACCAAATTAAAGCAAGCCGGAGCACACGGCGTCATCAAGATCGGAAGGCATGATATCCAGATTGTTATCGGCCCTGGGGCAGCGAATGTGAAGAGGGAATTGGAAAACATCATAGAGCGGGAATCGTAAATTCGTCATCGCTTTAGTGTTATCATAAAAACAGATGAACGAAAGGGTTCGTGTTCTTGCAAGTCATAAAGGCATATACCCGCCTTATCTCATTTTATGAAAAGCTGTCTGGCTCTCAAGCTGAACAGAGGTTTCAATATCGCGAAGCGGGCTTGGAAACCGCTGCAGTTGGCCGCTTTATTATTTTAGCAGCACCGCAAAAGGCCTTAGAGCCTTTCTTTGGAAACAAAAGCAACCTTGATAGTCGATTCTGTAGAGGAGTTTAAGAAATAGTTCGTAGAACGGCGGTTCTGAGATCATTCGCGACATTCGGGAAGTACCGACGGGAAAAACATAACGATGAAGCATCCCGATGGGTCCATCATTCGTGCAATTCTTCAAATAAATAAAACTTGCACCTCCGGTAACGTGAGGCGTTATGATCGTCGATGAGGGGGATGACAAAGATGGAAAAAGATCAATATTATACAATCGGGGTTTTCTCCGAGAAAACCGGCACATCGATCAGGACGCTGCACTAATATGATGAAATCGGGCTGCTCAAGCCTGAGAAGCACCCTAGCTCAGGACACCGCCTTTACACGGATCAGGATGAAATGACGCTGCATAAGATCACGTGTTTTAAATTTTTGGGGTACAGCCTTGAGCAAATTGCGCGGCTCATGAACGATTCCAGCTTTGACGTCAGTCTGATTGAAACATTGCGCAATCAAAAGAAAGAGCTTGAAGGAAAAAAGGAGCATATTGAAACCGTATTGAAAGCAATCAGCCGGATGATCGGTCTTCTGGAGGAAGAAAAAGAAATAGACGGGGCTATTTTCATGAGCCTGATCAACATCATCCAAACAGAGAAAGATCAGCGCGAATGGCTTGAGCGGAATATGCCGGAAGGAGCCGCCGACCGGTTGTTCAACAAACCTGAAGAAGAAATGGCATCATTGGATAAATCCTTTATTCAATTGGCCAAACAAGTCAAAAGACTGGCGGGAAAACCCGTTGACGATCCCGAGGTGCAAGAGATGGCAAATCGGCATATGAAGATGAGCCTTCAGTTTGTCGGCGAGGATGTTCTGGCGGCCTTCGGCAGCGTCGATACAGCTGAAACAGAGGAGTTTGTGAATCAAATTCCTTCGCCTTATACAAAGGAAGAGGAAGAATGGCTGGAACGCGTGCTGGAATATTATATGCTGCATAACGATAAATACCCTTACCGACAGTAAAAAGCGGCTTTCAGCCGCGATATGCTCTTTGTAAAGCGCACGGTGCCTGCCGGGCGCTTTTCGTATTGTGAGAAAGGACATTATTTTACATTGCGGCCTTTTTCATTTACTATAAATACTGTCCATTTTTTAGGGGATTTTGTTTTGTACGAAGCTGATGGAACGGGGTGTATATTGGAATACATAGCATATCCACGCATCATAAAGCTTGAAATGACAACATTTGATACGCAAAACAATCAGAGTTAAGGAAATCTGTATTTTTCCGGCTTTGTATTTGGAGGAAAGGCTTTTGCGAAACTTATTTCAGAAAAAAGATGTAGTACAACTTTTAGCACAACATCAAAAGCGGAAACACAACCCATCTATGGGAGCGTTTGATTTAACATTGATGGGAATCGGCGCCGTTATCGGAACGGGGGTTATGGTGCTGACCGGGATAACGGCGGCACAGGACGCCGGACCGGCTGTTATTTTTTCGTTCATCCTTGCTGCTGTTGCCTGCAGTCTGGCTGCTCTCTGCTATGCCGAAATATCGTCCGCACTCCCTGTATATGGAAGCGCTTATATTTACTCCTATACAACCATGGGAGAAATCGTCGGCCACCTGATGGGCTGGACGCTGCTGTCGGTATATATGGTCACCTCGTCTGCGGTTGCAAGCGGGTGGTCCAGCTATTTTAACAACTTGCTCGAAGGGTTTGGACTGTCCATTCCGAAACAGCTGCTGACCACGCCCGAACACGGCGGAATCATGAATCTTCCCGCTATCTTGATTACCTTCGTCATCACATGGATCTTGTCAAAGGGAACGAAAGAAAGCAAAAAGTTTAACAATGCAATGGTGATCGTAAAAATATTAATCGTCGCGCTCTTTATTATTGCCGGCAGTTTTTACGTGAAGCCTGAAAACTGGCAGCCTTTTATGCCGTTCGGTGCAGAGGGCGTCATTACCGGAGCGGCGGCGGTGTTTTTCGCATATTTGGGGTTTGATGCCATTTCTGCTTCAGCCGAGGATGTAAAAAACCCGCAGCGCAATTTGCCGATCGGCATTATAGGATCTTTAGTGATCTGTACGATGATTTATATCCTCGTCTGTCTGGTGATGACGGGCATGGTTCCGTACAGCCAGCTGAACGTCCCTGAGGCCATGTCTTACGTTTTACAGGTAGTCAATCAAAACGCGGTGGCGGAAATCATTTCGGTCGGTGCGGTAATCGGGCTGATGGCGGTGATTTTTGCGAATACCTTTGCGGCGACGAGAATCTCGTTTGCCATGAGCAGAGACGGGCTGCTGCCGAAAGTTTTTTCAATAGCGGGGAAAAAATCGGGGGCACCGGTATGGAATACATGGATCACCGGGATGTTAACAGCGTTCATCGCCGGGTTTGTCGATTTGAAAAACCTGTCTGATTTAGCCAATATGGGCGCACTGCTCACCTTTTTGATGGTGAGCCTGTCCGTAATCATATTGCGCAAAACCGAAAAAAACCTGCCGCGAGGATTTAAAGTTCCGTTCGTGCCGCTGCTTCCGATTCTTTCGATAGGCTTCTGCCTGTTTCTGATCGCGAATTTGCCGATGAAAACATGGCTCTATTTTTCTGTTTGGCTGCTGGCCGGAACGGCGGTTTATTTCGGTTATTCTTATAAACACAGCACACTTAAACAATAGATTCTCACGGTTTTATTCAAAGCTCGGCGTGCGAACGGGGCTTTCTTTTATGGAATAAGTGAAAATCATGAATTGAAACGCATCAAATGAAGAAGGCTGGATGAAAGTGCGGGGCGGCATTTTTTACTTCGGAGTATTGGGGAAAAGTCCATAGAACAACAGAGATGGGCAAACCGTAAAGCATGCGGCAGACGATTATAGGGAAGAGATAAACGATGTAGTTCCTCCTGCCAAAAAGGATAGAGACACTGGACATGTCGAAAAAACAGGAGGAAATCATCTGCCGGCTGCAGGAAATGACGGCCTACATCACGCTTTACGTATCGAACCCATCCTCTTTTATTATCGGACTTGTCCAGCGGGTTTTAAACAGCAGAAAGTCACAAAATAAAAGTGCGTATATTTTCCTCAAAAACAGCTTTACAGCTGTTTTTTTCGTTTGTGCATCGCGCGGTCGAAAAGGATGCCCGTTCCAATTCCGAGCAAATAGGCCAATAAATCGGTCCATAAAAATCCATAGCCGAGCACAAGCCCGCCCAGTGCGGTGCCTCGAATCCGGTCGATCCACCCGGCATGATACAGCTGGCTGAATTCTATTAAATAGCAGAACACCAGCGCCATGAACGCGATAGTTTTTGTACGCGCCGTCTTACATAAAAAACCGAATCCGAAGAAAATCATCAGGGCCCAAAGAGCGTCGCCTAAACAGGCATTGACAAAGTCCGGAAGCAGCCCTGCTATTTTTCGTGAACCCAATCCCGCCGCCATGGCCGCGATCACGAGCGAGGCCTGTCGTGTACGGTTGCGTTTGATCATGTGCAAAACCCCGTTTCTAATGATTGAGCAATTGTTATTGAAATAAGGGGAAAATTTCTCTGCGTGCATGTAATCTCTATTGATCTATATCTTATCATCATAATCGAAATCTGAAGGGTTTTTCTCAATTGAAACCTGCGATATGTTGGATTCGTAATAGCTTTATACAAACAAAAAGTAGATTTGCAAATGAACTCGATCAGTCTGCAAAAGAAAAGCTTGAACATCGTTTTGGAGAAAAAACAACTAACGAAAGTTACGGCGCGGGTCGGCTTGGTTTTGGATATTACAGGATCAATGAGGTCTCTTTATAAAAATGGAACCGTTCAGAAGACGGTTGAAAGGGTGCTGGCTGTCGCCGATCGGTTTGATGACGACGGGGTGCTTGATGTTTGGGTGTATGATAACGAATTTTCCCGTTTGGCGCCGGTTACCGAAAAAGATTTTTCAGGGTATGTAGACCGGGAGATTATCAACAATGATTCGATTCATAAATTCGGAAGGAATGATGAACCCCCGGTCATGAAAGATGTTTTGAAAAAATACATGACGGAAGAACCCGGCTCAGAGCCTGCCTTTATCATTTTTATCAATGACGGAGGCTGCAAAAAAACGATAAAACCCATTATCGAGGCGTCCTCGGATAAACCGTTATTTTGGCAGTTTGTCGGAATCGGCGGCGGAAATTTTGATTTTCTGAAAAAGATTGATGCGCTGGAAGGCCGCGTTGTTGACAACGCCAATTTTTTGCATATTCAAGATATAGAACGCATTTCAGATGATGAACTGTATGAGTCGCTTCTCAACGAATTTCCTGCGTGGCTGAAGGAAGCCAAGAAAAAAGGAGTTTTAACAGAACCGGTTCGGGAATCCCAGCCTGATAAGCGGAAAAAGAAGGGATTGTTCAGCAGGTTGTTCAGAAGTTGATCCCGCAAATCAATCAAAAGCCGCCCTTTCAGGCGGCTTCACTTTATCCGGCATGTTCTTTTTTTGCAGCGTGAGCGGCTTCGGAAAGATCCCAGCAATCGATGTTGTCATGTTGTTCCAATACGTCTTTATAAAAGACGGGGTCTTTTCCGGCTTTTCTTTGCTTCACATAGTCATGTAAAGCAGCAAAGGCGTTTTTCGATAACAGGGAGATCGCAATTAAATTGACGATGACCATCAATCCCATGAACAGGTCGGCCATATCCCAGACGAGCTGGACTTTTGCAACGCAGCCGAAGATCACCATTCCAAGCACGCCGATTCTATATAGCAATAAGACTGCCTTGCTTTTGTTTAAGAAACCGATGTTTGTCTCTCCGTAGTAATAGTTTCCAATCAGCGCGCAGAAACCGAATAACAGTATTAAAATCGCAAGAAATCCTGACGCCCATGGTCCGATGTGTTCGCTTAGAGCGGCCTGCGTCAGCGGGATTCCGCTCAGTCCCGGCTGCTTATAGGCATCGGAGAACAAAATGATCAAGGCGGTGCTTGTACAAATAATCAATGTGTCTGTTAAGACGCCGAGCGCCTGGATCAGCCCCTGTTTGACGGGGTGGCTTGTCGTTGCCGTTGCGGCTGCATTTGGCGCGCTTCCCATTCCCGCTTCGTTTGAGAAAATTCCGCGTTTGATCCCGTGCATCAGTGCCGCGCCTAATGCTCCGCCCGCTGCCTGCTCAAATCCGAATGCATTTTTCACGATCAGTGCAAAAACTTCGGGCAGCTGCGAAATGTTAGTCAAAATGACGAAAAAAGCGACTCCGATATAGAGAACGGCTAAAAACATGACGATATATTCGGACAGCTTCGCAATCCGCTTCACGCCGCCGAAAATGATCGTTCCGAAAACGGCGATCAAAATGACGCCGAGCATGAAACGGTCCGTCCCAAATGCGTTATTGAACGCGACGCTGATCGTATTCGATTGAACGGAGTTGAACACGATCCCGAATGACAGGGTGATTAAAATCGCAAACAGGGCGCCCATCCAGCGTTTTTTCAGCCCTTTTTCCATGTAGTAGGCGGGGCCGCCGCGGAAGCCGTTTACATCTTTCACTTTATAAATTTGGGCCAGCGTGCTTTCGACAAAGCTTGAAGCTGAGCCGATAATGGCGATGATCCACATCCAGAAGATCGCTCCGGGGCCGCCTAGTGCAATCGCAATCGCGATTCCCGTAATATTTCCGGTGCCGACCCGGGCCGCCATGCTGATGCAGAACGCCTGGAAAGGAGATATATCGTTTTTGGAACGGTTTGCAGCGCCTTCCCTTATAACGCGGACCATCTCTTTCAGCATCCGAACCTGTAAAAATTTCAATCTGAACGTAAAGTACACTCCTACCGACAGAAGCAGCACGATTAATAGTTTTGACCAAAGAAAATCGTTTATGATTCCAATGACATACTGAAGAGCTTCCTGCATGTTCTCACCTCTTAATTCATTATCTTCAAAAAATACTCAGATCCCACTCCTGTGCCAATTGTTTCAAAAGCATACCGCCCGTCAGGCTGTTGCCGTATTCGTCAATTGCCGGTCCGTAGATGCCGATCCCGCAGCCATGCTGAAAGGGCTCTTTCCTTTTGAAGCTGGCCGGCACCGCACACATGATTCCGCCGGATACGCCGCTTTTGGCGGGAACGCCGACAAAGGCCGCGAATTTTCCGGAAGCATTGTACATCCCGCACGTCAGCATTAACGCCTTTGTCAGCCGTGCGACGTCCTTTGGTATGATTTGCTCATGGCTAAAAGGGTGGTATCCGTCGTTTGCGAGAATCATGCCGATCATGGCGATGTCCTCTGTATTTCCTTCCATGGCGCATTGCTTAAGGTACACTTCGAGCGTTTTTTCGACACCGTCTTCCAAAAAGCCGGTTTCCTTCAAGTAATAGGCGAGCGCCCTGTTTCGATGTGCGGTCTCCCATTCCGAACGGAACACGTCTTCATTGATGACTGGACGTTTTCCAATCATTTTTTCAATGAGGGCGTAAAGCGTTTCGATTTTGTCGCGGGCCGAATCCCCGGGCAGCATGGATGCGATGGTCAGCGCCCCGGCGTTGATCATCGGGTTGAATGGCTTTCCCGGTTTATGCATTTCAAGGCGGATGATCGAATTAAATGCATCTCCCGTGGGCTCTGCGTCGACACGGTCTAATACGTAAGGAATCCCTCTTGTTAAGCAGGCGGCGATAAAACTAATGACCTTTGAGATGCTTTGCAATGTGAAGGGGACATCCCAGTCGCCTGATTTCATCACCGTTTGATCAGAACCTGTCACGCATATGCCGAGCTGTTTTGCATCGATTTTTCCTAAAGCGGGGATATATTCGGCATTGCGGCCGTCTGCAGAAAAGGGACGGTAATATTCGACCAGATCGTCAAGGCGGGTTTGCCGGAAATGGGCGTTATCATGTTCTTTCAAGATTTCTTTCATCGAAATTCCTCCAATCTGAAAAGTCGAGTGCTTATGGCGGCTGTCTGTTTTGTCAGAGGATAGGGATTAGGGAAGAGAGAATATCTGAGAATTATAAGCGCTTTCAAATTGTAAGAATATAAATTCAATTTAAATCAGAACCTACAAGATCATACAAAAAACGACAAATGCGCTGAAAAAATAAGCCGATGGATGTAAAAATCAACTGAATAGTAGGTACAATAGGAGTTGCGGATGAAGATCATGTTCGATGTAAAATAAAACAACGCTGTTTAACGGGGGATCAACATGCTGAGGAAAAATTGGGACAAGGCCATGAAAAAGTTCGGACGGCTTGCGAAAAAAGACGGGTACATTTTAACACTGATGCTTTTCACCGTACCGCTTGCCGGCGAGCTGAAGTTTTATCCTTTGAATGAGATATTCCGGGTCAGTTTCGGCGTTCCGACTTTTTTCTTTTTTTTGCTGCTGATGAGAAATGTGTCGGCTGTTTTGCCAGGGTTTTTAACAGGCGGTGCGGTGGTCGTATTCAGGATGCTGCTGGATCTTCTCACTCAAGATCACGTCGGTTTGGAGACGGCTTTTTACAGCCATTTTCCGACTTTTTTCTTTTACTTTACGTACGCTTTCCTTTTTTACATGGCCAAGGCCAAACGGTTTTTTCAATACCGGCCGCTTTTCATCGGACTGCTCGGCTTCGCCATCGAAATCTTCGCCGATTGTGCAGAGATGTCCGTTCAGTATGTCATGTTTGCCTCAACGGTTACGCCGGAGAAGCTGCGTGATATGATGGCGATTGCGTTTTCCCACAGTTTTATCGTGCTCAGTTTTTTTAATGTCATGAAACTGTATGAGGCCCAATCGAGGGAAAAACAAGTCCGTGAACAAAATGAACGCATGCTTATGATCGTCTCAAATTTATATGAGGAAACGATTCATTTGAAAAAAACGTTGAAAAACACGGAGCAAATAACGAGCGAGTCCTACCGGCTATACCGCCGCTTGCATAACCGGAGCCTTGAAGCTCCATCTGAGCAGGAGCTCAGTCAGAAGCTGTTGAAGCTGGCCGGCGAGATCCATGAGGTCAAAAAGGATAGTCAGCGCATTTTTGCCGGGCTTTCCAAATTGATTTCAAACGAAAATTTCAGGGACTATATGAAAGCGGAGGATTTGATCCGCCTTGTGGTTGGAATCAACCGGAAGTATGCCGAATCACTCGGAAAGGACATTGACTTTCAATATTCAATCAAGGGCGAGCATCCGAAATACCGCGTCTATCTCGTGCTGTCTGTGCTCAACAATGTGATGGCCAACGCTGTAGAAGCGATTCAAGAGAAGGGGTCCGTCCGTCTCCATCTTTCGAATCCGGGAGAAGGCATGGTAGAATTCGGAGTGGAAGACAGCGGCCCCGGCATCCCGGAGAAGATCGGGGACGTCGTGTTCGAACCGGGATATACCTCTAAGTATGATGAATTCGGCACTCCTTCAACAGGGATCGGCCTTTCCTATGTAAAGGAAACCGTCGAAGAACTTGGAGGCGAAATTGCGTTCCGCAATCAACCGCATGGTGTCGCGTTTTCGATCAGGCTTCCCGCGCAACAATTGATCCAGAAAGGGTGAATGGCCTTATGCGTTTTTTTATCGTTGACGATGACCGCGCCGTGCGTTCGATTTTAAGACAAATCATTGAAGACGAAGATTTGGGAGAGGCGGCGGGTGAAGCGGAGGACGGCAGTCAATTGGAGGGACACGTTTTACGCCTGAAACAAATTGATATTTTATTAGTCGATCTCTTAATGCCAGGCCGTGACGGAATCGAGACGATCCGTCATCTGCAAGGGTCTTTCCCGGGGAAAATCATCATGATCTCCCAGGTCGAATCAAAGGAAATGGTCGCAGAAGCGTACTCTCTCGGGATCGAATATTATATCCATAAACCGATCAACCGCATCGAAATATTAAACGTCATTCAAAAAGTGAGAGAGCGGATCAATTTGGAAAGGTCGATACAGGATATCCAGTCTTCCTTAAGCCGTCTGGGGGTAAACGGAGGCGGAAGGAACGTGCTGAAAGAAAAAAGCATTAAAGAGACCGGCGAATTTCTTCTTTCTGAATTGGGCATTGTCGGAGAAAACGGTTCCCAAGACCTGCTCGCCATCCTTCAATATTTATTTGATAATGAGCAAATGTCATTATATGAAAAAAACTTTCCGCCGCTCAAGCAAATTTTCATCAAAGTCGCGGAGCAAAAGCTCGGTCCTGGCGCTTCGCCCGTTGAGATCAACCGAGAGATCAAAGCGTCTGAACAGCGGATTCGAAGGGCGGTCATCCATTCATTAAACCATTTTGCATCCCTTGGATTGACGGACTTCTCAAATCCGAAGTTTGAAAGCTATGCATCGCGGTTTTTCGACTTCACCGTGATCAGCAAAAAAATGAAAGAGCTGCAAAAGGATGCAGCTCCCGCGCTTTCGTCTACCCGCGTGAACATGAAAAAGTTCATTCAGGTCTTATTTTTGGAAGCGAAGCGGCTGAATGAAGGTGCGGGGAAAAGGATATAGCAACCTGAAAAAAGATTGATCCAAACGAAGATCAATCTTTTTTTCATCCTTATATACGAAACTCTCTTTTCAGCAGGGAAAACATATAAACATCGATGAACACGCCTTTTGCTTTCTCGTATTCCCGTAAAAGTCCTTCCTTTTGAAAGGATAATCGCTCGAGGAGTTTGATGGAGTCTTTGTTTTCCGGTTCGACTTTCGCTTCGATCCGGTTCAGCTCCATGTCGAGGAAGCCGTGGCGAACGAGAGTTTTGACGGCTTCAGCAGCAAAGCCTTTTCCCCAATGGGCTCTCCCTAGGTCATAGCCGATTTCAGCCCTGCTGTTTTCTTTGTCGATCATATTAAAGCCGCATGTTCCAATCACTTCATTTGTCTCTTTGACAACGATTGAAAACCGGTTTGCCCGGCCTTCAATGCTCATTCCGTTGATCAGTTGAATCATGTCTTCCGCCTGGGCGGGGCTTGTGAAAGGCGTGATGTTCATAAATTTCGTCACGAGCGGATCTGACCAATAATGATAGAGGGTCTCCGCATCTTGCAATTCCATCTTTCTTATTATCAATCTTTCAGTTTCGAGCTTTGCTTGTTCCATGGTCTGCCTCCTAAAGTTTAACTTTGGCTTTTGTTCAGGACAATGAGAAGACCATTCAGCTATCTGCGCATCATTCATTCCTTTCTATTCATAACTTTCTTTATTTTACCATGAAGTCAAGGGCGGTTTGTTTTGATTATTTAAAGAAAATATGAAGAAAAACAGGAGAAAAGTTCTGACGGAATGATTGGCCTTTTGTCGAATTTGTAGGCGAATGGAATCGATTGTGACAAATTCCGACAAAAACCTGGTAAAGCCGCCAGTTTCTCCGTATTTGTTGTTTTACAAAACTTTACTGTCTATTAACAAACGGCTCCTATAATAGAACCCGATCAAACATTTGAATAGAGAGGGGTATCTACATGTCACATGAAGGGCCGCTGGAGGAATGGATCAAAAAGCTGAACGAGGAAAGCTTGAAAGATCATACGTTTGACCGCCGCCGTTTTATTCAGGGCGCCGGAAAAATTGCCGGGCTTTCGCTTGGGCTCGCGATTGCTCAATCGATGGGGACGATGGAAGTGAATGCGGCGCCGAAGTTTTCGGATTATCCTTTCACACTTGGCGTTGCATCGGGAGATCCGCTGTCAGACAGCGTCGTTTTGTGGACAAGATTGGCGCCGGATCCGCTAAACGGGGGAGGCATGCCGAATGAAGCCGTCACTGTGAAATGGGAGATCGCCAAGGATGAACATTTCCGCCATATCGTCAAACGCGGGAAAGAGAAGGCAACACCGCACCTCGCCCATTCCGTTCACGCCGAAGTTGACGGATTGAAGCCGAACCAAGTGTATTACTACCGCTTCAAATGCGGCAATCAGCTCAGCCCGGTGGGGAAAACGAAAACCCTTCCTGCACCAGGGGCGGACGTCTCGAAGCTCACCTTTGCTTTCGCATCCTGCCAGCAGTACGAACACGGCTACTATACCGCTTATCAGCACATGGCGAAAGAAAAGCTCGATCTCGTTTTCCATCTCGGTGACTATATTTATGAATACGGTCCGAATGAGTATCTGTCAAAGACCGGAAACGTCAGAACTCACAGCGGTCCGGAGATCACCTCGCTTCTCGATTACCGCAACCGCCATGCCCAATACCGTTCAGATGCGAATCTGAAAGCGGCACACGCCGCCTTCCCGTGGGTCGTCACATGGGATGACCATGAAGTCGAAAACAACTATGCGAATACGATTCCAGAAAAAGGCCAGTCTGTTGAAGCCTTTATCAAACGCAGGGCAGCCGCGTACCAGGCTTATTACGAGCACATGCCGCTCCGCCGCAGATCGCTGCCGAACGGTCCTGACATGCAATTATACCGTCATTTTTCCTATGGCAATTTAGCCGATATCAATGTTCTTGATACCCGCCAGTACCGCGATGATCAGGCAAATGGCGACGGAAACAAGCCGCCTTCAGACGAATCAAACGATCCGAAGCGGACGCTTCTTGGAGCAGAGCAAGAGGCCTGGCTGCTCGGCAATCTCGGCCGGTCTGAAGCGCACTGGAATGTCCTGGCGCAGCAGATTTTCTTTGCACGCTGGAACTTTGGGACGAGTTCGGCCCCGATTTACAGCATGGATTCATGGGACGGCTACCCGGCCCAGCGCGAACGGATCATTGACTTTATCAAAGAGAAAAACATGAACAACATTGTCGTCCTCACCGGCGATGTTCATGCAAGCTGGGCGAACAATCTGCTCGTCGATTTTGACGATCCAAAATCGGCTATCTTTGGCGTCGAGTTCGTCGGCACATCGATTACATCCGGAGGAAACGGCGCCGATAAACGGGCGGATACGGATAAAATTTTATCGAATAATCCTCATATTAAATTTTTCAATGATTACCGCGGCTATGTGCGCTGCACGGTCACCCCTGAGGAGTGGCGGGCGGACTACCGGGTTGTTCCGTATGTGTCAGAGCCGGGCGCCGCGATTTCGACCAGGGCTTCGTATGTTTATCATAAAGACCACACTGGCCTGAAGCGGACAGCCTCCAACATCGTACCGGGAGGCGTAAAAAAATCGAACGAAGTCGAAGAGGACCGCTTTATTGCGCATGCAAGAGCGCACCAAAAACAAATGAAGCAAAAGCAGAAAAAGGTAACCCAGTAATCAGCGAAAGGATGACGGCAGATGCTATCCAATATCGGTATTCCCGGTCTCATTTTGGTCCTTGTCATTGCTTTGATTATTTTCGGACCTTCAAAGCTTCCTGAGATCGGGAGGGCTTTCGGCAAGACGTTAACCGAATTCAAAAGCGCGACGAAATCTTTGGTTTCTTCTGATGACAATGATGCTGACACTGAAGTGAAAAAGAAGCGCGACCAAACGGCAGGATAAAGGAAGCGGGCGGGTGAACCCGTCTGCTTCTTTATTCGAACATGCTAAAGAAAGCGGGAGGCAGCTGCAGATGAAAAGCCGGGAAACACATTTAATTGACCATCTTGAAGAACTGCGTCAGCGGATCATTAAAACGTTGCTCGTGTTTATTTTGTTTCTCATTGCAGGTTTTCTGTTTGTCCAGGATATTTATGACTGGCTGATCAGGGATTTGGACGCCAAGCTTGCCGTCTTGGGCCCGGGGGACATTATATGGGTGTATATGATGATATCGGGTGTTTTGGCGATTGCGGCGACAATACCCGTAGCCGCTTTTCAAGCCTGGCGGTTCGTATCGCCGGCGTTGACCAGAAATGAGCGGAGGGTGGCTTTATGCTATATTCCGGGGCTGTTTTTCTTTTTTATTCTGGGCATCTTATTCGGCTATTTTGTGCTGTTTCCGCTCGTCCTTCAATTTTTGATCGGCCTTTCAGCCGGCCATTTTCAAACGATGTTTACGGCGGAGCACTATTTTCGCTTTATGATCAACCTGACCCTTCCGTTCGGGTTTTTATTTGAAATGCCCCTTGTCGTGATGTTTTTAACGAGCCTTGGAATCCTCAATCCGGCAAGGCTTGCAAAAATGAGAAAGGTTTCTTATTTCGCTTTGGTCGTCATATCGATCGTGATTACGCCGCCCGATTTTATTTCAGACGTGATGGTGATCGTCCCGCTGTTGGTTTTGTATGAATTGAGCATTTCATTATCTTCGTTTGTTTACAGAAAAAAATTGATCGGCGAAGCCGGGGCAGAGGCCCAAGGCTGAAGACACAGTCTTCAGCCTATTTTTTTTCGACATTTTTGAAAAATCCGAAAATAAAGATATTGACAATTTGTTTATTTGTCTTACAATTAAACAAAAAGACATATTGAAAGGGGGTCATCATTCCATTTTGAATGAAATGACAGCGCTTTCTATATCATTCAAATAAGCAATTTAGGGGGACTGCAGATATGAGTCAAATTCGGAAGGCGCCGGAGGGAATACTTGGTTTTCCGGTTGCGCCCTTCAATGGACAAGGGAAGCTGGAGGAAGAAGCACTGTTTCAAAACATTCAATTTTTGCTGGATGAAGGGCTGGAAGCGATTTTCATCGCTTGCGGGTCCGGTGAATTTCAATCGCTCAGCAGGGCGGAATACGAACAAATGGTTGAAATCGCCGTTTCAGCGGCCGGCGGGAAGGTCCCTGTTTACACCGGGGTCGGCGGAAACTTAAGCACGGCGGTCGAATGGGCGGAATTATCCGCTGAAAAAGGAGCGGACGGATATCTGATCCTGCCTCCCTACCTGATCAAGGGCGAACAGGAGGGGCTTTACCAGTATACGAAAACGATCATCGAAAGCACGGATTTAAATGCGATTATCTATCAGCGCGATCATGCTGTCCTCACGCTGGGGCAAGTTGAGCGGCTGACTGAGCTTGAGCAGCTTGTCGGTCTAAAGGACGGGGCGGGGGATATGGATTTAAACATCAGTTTGTCTTATACGCTTGGAGACCGGCTCGGCCTGTTGAACGGCATGCCGATGGCCGAAGTAACGATGCCTGCATACGCTCCGATCGGTTTTACGTCGTATTCATCAGCGATTTCAAACTACATTCCCCACATTTCGAGAATGTTTTATGAGGCATTGTTAAATGGGAACAAACAGCTTGTGAAGGATCTGTATAAACATGTGATCCTGCCGATCAATGACATTCGCAAACAGCGGAAGGGGTATGCCGTTTCCCTTATTAAAGCAGGCATGGAAATCATGGGGCATAATGTGAAAAACGTTGCCAGACCGCCGATTGTGCCGGTTGAAAAAGACCATTGCCGCCAGCTCGAAACCATCTTGAAGAAAGCGATGGACCGCTTTCCGAAAAAAACGGCAGCCATCTAAATTAAAGGAGGAATCAGAATGCCCGTTACAACAGAACAAAAAACGTATTTGAACTTTATCAACGGGGAGTGGGTGAAAGCTGAATCAGGATCGGTAGAAAAGGTTGTCAATCCCGCAGACACACGGGATGTCGTCGGTTTTGTACAAAAGTCCTCGAGCGAAGACGTCGATCGGGCCGCCGCAGCCGCAAACGAAGCGAAAACAGCATGGAGAAAGCTGTCCGGAGCCGAGCGCGGCCGATTTTTATATAAAGCAGCAGACATCATGGAGCGGCGCCTTGATGAAATTGCCGAATGCGCGACGCGCGAAATGGGGAAAACGCTGCCTGAAGCAAAAGGCGAGACAGCCCGCGGAATCGCAATTCTGAAATTTTATGCAGGAGAAGGCATGCGCAAAACGGGAGACGTGATCCCGTCGACTGACAAAGACGCGCTCATGTTTACCGACAGGGTACCGCTCGGAGCCGTAGGGGTGATTGCCCCATGGAATTTTCCGGTGGCGATTCCGATATGGAAAATGGCGCCTGCGCTCGTTTATGGAAATACGGTCGTCATCAAGCCGGCGACCGAAACGGCCGTCACATGCCTAAAGATCGTATCGTGCTTTGAGGAAGCCGGATTTCCTGCAGGGGTCGTCAATGCGGTGACAGGACCGGGCTCTGAAGTCGGAGGGAGGCTGGCGGAGCACCCTGGGATTAGCGGCGTTACTTTTACAGGCTCCAATCAAACCGGAAAGAGCATCGGGCGCATCGCATTTGAGCGAGGGGCGAAATACCAGCTTGAAATGGGAGGGAAAAACCCGGTTATCGTAGCAAATGACGCCGATCTGGATGCCGCGGCGGAAGCGGCGGTGAGCGGAGCGTTTCGCTCAACAGGCCAAAAATGCACGGCAACAAGCCGCGTCATCGTTCAAAGCGGGGTGTATGACCGTTTCAAAGAAAAACTGATCCAGCGAACGAAAGACATCACGATCGGCGACAGCTTAAAAGAAGACGTCTGGATGGGACCGATCGCGAGCAAACAGCAGCTTGACAACTGCCTGTCCTATATTGAAAAAGGAAAGCAGGAAGGGGCCGAGCTCATTTTTGGCGGAGAGAGGCTGACCGACGGAAAATATGAGAACGGCTACTATATCAGTCCGGCCATCTTCGATCAAGTGACACAAGAAATGACGATTGCCCGGGAAGAAATCTTCGGACCTGTCATCGCGTTAATCAAAGCGGACACGATTGAAGAAGCGATAAAGATCGCGAATGATGTGGAGTATGGCTTGAGCGCTTCGATTTTCACGGAAAACATCGGTCATATGCTGTCATTTATCAATGATATGGAAGCCGGGCTCATTCGGGTAAACGCGGAAAGCGCCGGTGTCGAACTGCAGGCGCCGTTCGGCGGCCTCAAACAATCGAGTTCTCATTCCCGGGAGCAAGGAGAGGCGGCCAAAGAATTTTTCACAGCTGTCAAAACCGTTTTTATCAAGCGGTAATCCGGTTCGAAAGGGGCCTTGGTCGCCTCTTTCTTCCCCCTCGTTTCAATACAAATGAATAAAGGAGATGATGCTATGAAGAAAAATCATCCCGCAGGCAGAAAAAGCTCGGTCCGCTGGTTTATCGTGTTCATGCTGTTTTTCGTTACGGCGATTAACTATGCTGACCGCGCGACCCTATCGATCGTCGGCGATACCGTTCAGCATGAGCTTGGCTTAAGCTCTGTTGCGATGGGATATGTTTTCTCGGCGTTTGGCTGGGCATATGTAGTCGGGCAAATCCCGGGGGGATGGCTGCTCGACCGCTTTGGTTCAAAAATGGTCATCGCCGCCAGTATTTTCTTTTGGTCATTATTTACCCTTTTCCAGGGGACGCTCGGATTTTTTGCCGCCGGAACGGCCATCGTCCTGTTGTTTGCTCTCCGCTTTCTCGTCGGGCTGTCGGAAGCGCCGTCCTTTCCGGGAAACGGCAGGATGGTTGCCGCATGGTTTCCAAGCTCTGAGCGGGGAACGGCGTCGGCGATCTTTAATTCGGCCCAGTATTTTGCCCTGGTCATTTTTTCTCCGGTCATGGGATGGCTCGCCCATTCTTTCAACTGGCATACCGTCTTCGTGATCATGGGCGTTTTAGGAATCGTGATGTCTTTTGTCTGGCTGAAAACGGTCTATGAACCTAAGAAACATCCAAGAATCAACGAAGCGGAACTCGCCTATATCGCAGACGGCGGCGGACTCGTCTCGATGGATGTAGGAAAAAAAGAGAAGAAGGACAGAAAACCGCAATGGCCCTACATCAAACAGCTCCTAAGCAGCCGCATGCTGATCGGGGTCTATATCGCCCAATATTGCATCACCACCTTGACCTACTTCTTTCTGACATGGTTTCCGGTTTATCTCGTTCAGGCGCGCGGCATGTCGATCCTTGAAGCCGGAATCGTCGCATCCCTGCCCGCAATATGCGGATTTTTAGGCGGCGTGCTTGGCGGGCTTTTCTCCGACTTCCTTTTGAAAAAAGGTTTCTCTTTAACGGCTGCGAGAAAAACGCCGATCATCCTCGGCATGTTGATGTCATGCAGCATGATCGTCTGCAATTACGCCGATTCAGCATGGCTTGTCGTCTTCATCATGTCGCTCGCGTTCTTTGGAAAGGGCTTCGGCGCATTGGGATGGGCTGTCGTCTCGGATACTTCCCCAAAGGAATGCGCGGGCTTAAGCGGAGGCATCTTCAATACATTTGGAAATATCGCGTCGATTACCACTCCCATTATCATCGGCTATATTGTTGACAGTACGGGATCGTTTAACGGTGCGCTTGTGTTTGTCGGCGCAAATGCGATTGCCGCCGTGCTGAGCTATGTATTTCTCGTCGGTCCGATCAAGCGGGTCGTGCTGAAGGAGGAAGTACCGAAAACTGATGCATCTTTGACAATCTGAATGTAAGCGCTTCAATAAGAGGGGGGTTAAAATGAATTCACACATTCAGCAGATAAAAGAAGAAAAAAGCACCGCCGCTCCGACGATTGTCGGCATGAAAGTCATCCCTGTTGCAGGCCGAGACAGCATGCTGTTGAATTTAAGCGGCGCACACGGCCCGTTTTTCACGCGAAACCTTGTCATTTTAAAGGATTCATCAGGTGCGGTCGGCGCCGGCGAGGTGCCGGGCGGTGAGAGAATCCGCCATACGCTTGAACAGGCGAAGCCGCTTGTAATGGATCAATCGATCGGTGCGTTTCAGTCGATTTTGCAGTCAGTCAAAAACCGGTTTGGCGATCTGGATGCAGAGGGCCGCGGAATGCAAACCTTTGACCTGCGGACGACGATCCATGCGGTAACGGCTCTGGAAGCGGCATTACTCGATTTATTGGGTAAGTTTCTCGGCGTGCCGGCTGCGGCGCTGTTGGGCGAAGGACAGCAGCGGGACAAGGTAAAGATGCTCGGGTACTTGTTTTATATCGGCGACAGGAGGCGGACCACGCTTCCTTACATCAGCGAACAAGACGCAACAGACGAGTGGTCCCGCATCCGCCGCGAAGAAGCGCTGACACCGGAAGCGATCGTTCGTCTCGCTGAAGCGGCGCATGACCGCTACGGATTCCGCGATTTTAAACTAAAGGGCGGCGTCCTCGAAGGAGAAAAAGAAATCGAGGCGGTCACCGCTTTGGCAAAACGGTTCCCAGAGGCGAGAATCACCCTTGATCCGAACGGGGCATGGTCGCTCACCGAAGCGATTGAGCTTTGCAAAGGCAAGCATGACATACTGGCATATGCCGAAGATCCGTGCGGCGCAGAAGATGGCTATTCGGCGCGGGAAATCATGGCGGAATTCCGCCGCGCGACAGGTCTTCCGACCGCTACCAACATGATCGCCACCGACTGGCGGCAAATGGGGCACGCCATTCAATTGCAAGCCGTGGATATTCCGCTCGCTGATCCGCATTTCTGGACGATGCAAGGTTCCGTGCGGGTGGCTCAAATGTGCCGCGATTGGGGGCTGACCTGGGGCTCCCATTCGAATAATCATTTTGATATCTCTCTTGCGATGTTTACGCATGTTGCAGCCGCCGCCCCGGGCCGGATAACGGCAATCGATACGCATTGGATATGGCAGGACGGGCAGCACTTGACGAAGGAGCCTTTTGCCATTAAGGACGGCCATGTTCAAGTCCCTGATAAGCCAGGGCTCGGCATTGAACTTGACATGGAACGGGTTGAGAAAGCTCATGCACTTTATAACAAAATGAATTTGGGGGCAAGAGACGATGCCGCCGCCATGCAGTTTTTGATCGAAAATTGGACATTTGACCATAAACGCCCGAGCCTTGTCCGGTAAAAGCAAGCGATTCTGCGGTATTCGTCCCCATATCAACGTTGTCATATGCTGTATTTTGTCTTACAATATGAGCAACTGAAAGGGGGACCACATCCGTGGAAGAAGATATGGAGACATTACAGGTAGAATCAGTAAATCGCAAAACATTGGCAAAACAGGTTGTTGAGCGGATCGTCCATTTACTGTCAAGCGGTCAAATGAAACCCGGCGATAAACTGCCGACGGAAATCGAATTAATGGAAATTTTAAACGTCAGCAGACCTGTCCTCAGGGAAGCGTTAATTTCTCTTGAAACGCTCGGCGTCATCAAAAGAAAAACCCGCGACGGCACGTATTTTAACGACAAAATCGGCATCCAGCCGTTCAATGTCATGCTGGCTTTGGCAGTTGACAATTTGCCTGCCATTATTGAGGCGCGCATGGCGCTTGAACTCGGTCTGGTGACGATCGCAGCGGAAAAAATAGATGACAGCCAGCTTGCGAGGCTGAAGGAAACGATCGATATAATCGCAAATAGCACGGATAACGATTACGGCGAAGCGGATAAGGAATTTCACCGGATCATCGCGTTAAGCGCGAATAACCCGGTAGTGGAAGGAATGATTCAGTCACTCTTGATGACGCACGCCAAAATAGACAGCCAGATTCCGTACAGGGAGAGGGACCGGACCGTCGAATATCATTCGAATATTTTGAAGGCCCTCGAACAAAGAGATCCTTATCAAGCCTATCACCACATGTATGAACACTTAAAATTTGTGCGCGACAAAATTCTGAAAGGTCTTGATCAAGAAAAAGGCGGAGATGAAAAGGGAAATTGATGCTTCAGATATAAGACAGCCGCGGTTCATTTGACAGCGCTTTCAACAAATCGCAAAGGGGAGTTGATGTTGAACTATGGCTGTACAAGTAAACCGGCAAGAAACCCCGCTTTACATTCAGGTGAATCCGAAGGACAATACGGCAATCATCGTCAATACCGGGGGACTGAAGGAGGGAACCGTATTTCCCTGCGGGCTTGAACTAAAAGAACGCGTTCCCGAAGGACATAAAGTCGCTTTAGCAGATATCGAAAAAGGCGGGGCGATTGTCCGCTACGGCGAAATTATCGGCTACGCCGCAGAGCCCATTCAAAAAGGCACATGGATTTCTGAATCGATGCTTGAGCTTCCGGAAGCCCCGGATTTAGAGGAACTGCCGATCGCTACAAAGGTTCCGAAGTCCATGCCGCCTCTTGAAGGCTATACATTTGAAGGATATCGAAATGAAGACGGCAGCGCCGGAACGAGAAACGTCCTCGGGATCATGACGAGCGTCCAATGCGTCAGGGGCGTTCTTGATTACGCGGTCAAACGGATTAAAGAAGAGCTCCTTCCGAAATACCCAAATGTCGATGGAGTAGCGGCAATAAACCACCAGTACGGATGCGGGGTTGCCATCCATGCCCCCGAAGCCGCCATTCCGATTCGCACGATTCAAAATCTTGCGAGGCATCCCAATTTTGGCGGCCAAGCGATGATCATCGGCCTCGGCTGCGAAAAGCTGCTTCCCGCAAAGATCGCGCCGGACGGCGGTTCGGAGAACATCCTTTTGCTGCAAGAGCGCCAAGGGTTTTTGCAAATGGTTCAATCCATTATGGATATGGCCGAAGAACGCTTGAAAAGACTGAACGAGCGAAAACGGGAAACATGCCCTGTTTTTGAATTGGTCATCGGTCTGCAGTGCGGGGGAAGCGATGCATTTTCAGGAGTCACCGCCAATCCTGCGGCGGGATATGCGGCAGATCTGCTGGTCCGGGCAGGGGCGACGGTTTTATTTTCCGAAGTAACAGAAGTACGCGATGCTGTCCATTTATTAACCCCGCGGGCCGCAAATGAGGAAGTCGGACGCGCGCTTATCAGGGAAATGGCCTGGTATGACCGGTATCTCCAAAGAGGCGAAGCGGACCGGAGCGCCAACCCGTCCCCCGGCAATAAAAAAGGCGGACTGGCTAATGTCGTGGAAAAATCGCTCGGATCGATTGCGAAGTCAGGCAGCAGCCCGATAAACGGCGTATTGGCGCCAGGCGAAAGAGCCGAACAGAAAGGCCTCATTTTTGCAGCGACGCCCGCGAGCGACTTTGTCTGCGGAACGCTGCAGCTGGCTTCAGGAATGCACCTCCAGGTTTTCACAACCGGCAGGGGAACGCCGTACGGCTTGGAGATGGCGCCTGTCATCAAAGTCTCGACGAGGCAATCGTTATCGGAAGATTGGCACGATTTGATCGATATCAATGCCGGGCGGATCGCCACCGGTGAAGCGTCAATAGAAGAAGTCGGCCGGGATCTCTTCCGAATGATCCTCGATGTCGCAAGCGGCCGCAGACAGACATGGGCCGAACATTGGGGGCTGTATAATGACTTATGTCTGTTCAATCCAGCGCCTGTGACTTGATCGAAGACCACCCTATACAGACTATAGGGTGGTCTTAATAATGGGATAAAAGAAGAGAAGCAAGCTCAGAAAATCTCTTATTGTCCGCAACATCTGATACTCCAAACGGAATCACAGCCAAAACTATATTGATGAAACTTCGTGTAAATAGTTCCGTATAGATCATAAGTGAACATTGCTTCGGATTGAAAAAACATTAATATCACTATAAAGGAACTGCTTGGTGGTATGTTTATCAACAACCTCTTATGAAAAAATCAGATGAGTCTTTTGTACAGTTTGTTTAGCTGAAGGAACAAATCAAAGGCCTCTCTTATTCCCCATCACAATAACCGTTCGGCCTATTTCCTATGTTGACTATCATCTCGCCGACAGAGTTTTCAAGACATTTTTCCTATTTATCTAATTTATTCCATGTTGTAACATAAGAAAGGATCGTTTTCAAGTGGGTCAATCGCACCAAAAATGTTTGAAAGTCCGTTAACATCAGGACCCTTGGAGGTTTTAAAAAATGAAAAAAATGATGATGATGTGTTTTGCTATAATACTAGCTTTTACAGGAGGATGCAGTATGAGCGACAGCCAAAAGAACGGGAATCAAGAAGAAGCCGTCAATCCGAAAGACATGGACCCGAAGGATCTGCCGCAAGTTCCGGCGTTTCAGGATGAGAAAACGAGAGAATACATGGCTTCCACGAAGGAAGTGGAGCCTGGGTACTATCTGCTTGAGTCGAAGTTGAAGGGGTTTACGATGTTGTTTCCGGAGGATGGGGAGTATTCTGACTCTGAAATATCTAATGGAAATGAGTCACTTTTCTTTGATAGTGTTGATAAAAAAACAAATATAGTAATGAATGCTTCTATTGAGTTTTATCGCAATGAATCATTTATAGATGATCCCGATACGATGTTGGATATTGTCAGCGGAGAAAATGAATATAAAGGTGATTTTGATAAACTGACGTTAAAAGAGAAAGACATTTACTTTGCATCTAAAAAAGAGTCTTTTAATAAGGAAAGTAATCCTTCCTATATTTATCTTGGTTATATAAAATCAACAGAGCAAAATTACGTAGGAATAGCATATTCATATAGATTTAGCTGTTCGTCAAAAGTTGATTCATGCAGCCAGAAGCCAGATGAGTATGAAAAAAAGGTAAAAAAAATGCTGAAATCCATTACTTTTAATTTGAGTAAAAAGGGGAAGGAAGATGGGAAGTAAGAATATTTTTGAAAACGAAAATGTGAAATTGCGCTTAATAGATTTGGAGTACAGTTATAAAAAGAAATTTGCTTCTTCAAATCCAGCTGAAGTAAAAAAGGCTAAAGAAGAATTTGAATCAGACATTCGTAGAATTTATAAAGAAGAAACTAAAAAAGAAATTACCCAGAACATTGAAATTTATACTTCAAAAGAGATTGTTAAACAGAATAAAGAATCAGGCTATGACGGTACTGCTATTCATATAGTAGACAAGAAACATAATGTTGATCAGCTTCATATTATTTCAGAAGGAAGCGCAGATAATAAAGATTGGTCTTACAACTTTTTTGGATTATTTCTTGGAATTGATGATAACCAATACAAAGCTACAAAAGAATTCACCAGAAATGCAAAGAATCAGGCTGGAAATAAAAAGAATTTGCAAACCTATGCATTAGGGCATTCGTTGGCAAATAATAATCAAGTAATGGTTCAGTTAATTGATGGACAATATGACGAGGTATATGGTGTAAATGGTGCACAAATAAGTACAGATCACTTATTAAAAGCGGATAAACATTTAAGATATACCATGCTTGAAAAATTTAAGGTTGATACGTTTAAAGAGTTACTCAAAGTTCCAAAAGAAAAACTCAAAAAAGCCATCGTCAAATACTACAACGACAAAGGCGTCACCGCCAACATCACCCAGCGCATCTCCAAAGACGATCCGCTCTACGGCGTCAGCGGAAAGGCGGATTTCATCACGTTCGGAAATGTGAAGATGACGGATACGAATCCTGATGTGAAAGGGATTAGAAACTTAATCGACCAAATTCCAGACGAGGATGTCCGAAGAATACAAAAATACTGGAGACAGTACTCAGGCGCCTATCAAAAGAATGGTCTTCATGGTTTTTTAAAAGAAGCGGCAGGCATTGACTTGGAGTTGATCAATAACTTCAAGAACATCAAGAGCCCCAAACAAAAGATGATATATATGAATGCAAAAGTCGTGGATTTTTTTAGCATGGCGGATGACATTGCGGCTGAAGTGAAGGAGAAGCTTCCCAAATTTTTGGCGTTTGTCGATACAATTATGAAAAACAAAGACATTATACTTGATCAACTGGAGGCTAACGGCTATATAGATGCCGCGCAAAAGGCAGTAATCGAAAAAGACCTCGGGAATATCGATAAAGAAATATCGACACTGAAAAATCTATATCAGCAGCTTATGGATAATAAATTGAATTTCTTTGAATGGAAAGGAATCTTTGATAAATCCCAAGACAGCATTAACCGTTTGATCGCTTATGTAAAGCGGCTGGGTGCAGATACGGAAGACCTCCTCGGTTTAATTGCGGAAGGCCACAGTATAACGCCGCTTTTAAACGCCTTGTCCAAAAAGAAAGGCATCAGCTATAAAGGCGGGGATATATACTTTTCAAAGAAAGACAAGGACGGAAAAGAGATTAAGGTCAATCTGTCATCGGCCGTCAGGATCTATCAGGCGGGGATGGCCGCCATTTCAAAAATCGAAGATGAAATCGACCGTTATCAACGCGTGTTTCACCACGAAATCCACGATCATTTCGCAAATAAAAAAGCCGCGCTTACGAAAGCCATTCATGATATGGAAGCCAATCCCTCGCACTACCAATACGACTTTCAGTTTACGCTTGCCTCAGGCTTTGCATCTTCAAGCGGCAAATTAAATAACATCGTCGTTCACGACTCGTACCACACGGCTCCGCTTCCCGAGTGTGACGGCATCATCAGTGAATTAAAAAAACAAACTTCCGAGAAAAAACGATTTGTGAAAGACATTCACTCAAGCATTGAGAAGTTATGCGATGAGGACAAGCAAATCTCAGCATTATTTGATTTTAAGGCATAGGGGGATTCAATGAACATGGTAAAACCGTTATTGGAGGAAACTGAAACGGTTTCGGCTACATATATGTTTTTAAGCAGCATCTCGGCAAAGGATAAAGCGGACCGTCTGAATGCACCGCTGAAAAGCATTTTGAAAGAGCTGAACGAATTTGACAAGAAGCTAAAAAGTGAGATTGAAGGACAAAAAGGCATGATCATCACGAAAATCAAAGAAGAATTGGATCACAAAAGCGAAAACCGAAAAACGGTGATTACCCGGATGAAACAAGATTATGAACAGTTTGCAAGCAGCTATCATGACATTATTGAAAATCTGCGGAAGCAAAGCGTGACGCTTTACTATAAAAAGAATAAGCCTCTGGATTAAAAAAGATGGCCCCTGTGATAAGGAGGTCATCTTTTCATTTTGGCTTCATTGACGGAAAACCGGCGTTTTCCTATACTTGAAGAACTGAAATAACTAGGAAACCGGGTGAATACGCATCATGGAATTTGAAATTCGTTATATTTCATTTTATGTCATACAAGTCGACGGCAAGGACGAGCAGGCCAATAAGCAATTTAAACACTTCCAGACCCTTGATACGGAAGAATTCGAAAACAGCGAACTGAAGGATTTCTTAGACGGGGAATTGAAAAAAATCGTCAAACGGAAAGCGGACCGCCATCCGAAGTCAGAACAGGTGCCGACGAAAATCGGCCGCTTCATTACAGAGCCGGGGCATGAGCTTGATTCAAACCCAAACTACAACCTGTTCCATCGGACAAAGCAAGCTGAAACAAAAGAAGATTTCAATGAACTGAGCGAGCAGTTCGTCCGCACATACCTTGACACGAGCGCCGTCCGCGGCGGCGTGTTTTTAGTAGCATCCGCCGTGCCCCGCAAATATTTCGATGATGCATTCGTCTTTATCATGAAATGCGACTTTGAGCCGAAGGTCGCTTCGATCGCCGACGAATCGTCGTTGATCCGCAAGGTCGAAATGGCGATCACGACAAAAAACATGAAATCGATCCAATATCCGCACATGCCTGAAGAGGGAATGACAGAAGAAAGCGAAGTGAAAATCCACCAGGCTTCGCACGCGCGCTATTTCGAGGATTTTCTGAGATTCGTCGAGTACGGGGAATCGATGCCTGAGATCATGAAGTCGCAGGTCATGAACATGGTGCAGGAGCACGTATATGAGACGTTTGAAGACAGCAGCGAAGAGCTCAAGCAATTTGAACACGATATGGAAATCTGGGAAGCCAGTGAGAAGCGGGAGATTCAAGAGCGGCTCGACACCCATCAGGTGATCGAAGCCTCCGCACAGATCATTGAGCATATGCCTGAGGCAGAGCTGAAAATGAAGCTCGGAGAAACCGAGATTAAAGGATTGCTTGCCGACTTCGGGGACTCTATCCATCTTGCGAAAGTGAACGGCCGCTATGTCGCGCTCATTGAAGCAGAGACGATTTCGTTTGAAAAGGGGAGCTCTCCGGTGGAGTTTTATAAGCCTGAAGGGCTGCATGAGGTGATGGAGAGGATCACTAAGAAAAGCGGGGAGCAGGAATAACGGGATTTTGCCGGCGAATGCAAGGCGGTTCTTCTATACACTCTGTGTAAAAAATTGTTTGATAAGGTTAACATTAACACAATCAAGCCGATATAAAACAATAGACAGAGTTGAACAGGAGGGCTCCGATGCGACTGAATCGTCAATACATCCGTACACAGCTGATGGTCCAAAACATGCTGAAAGAGCATGCATCTAAAACAAGCAAAACCCGTTCTTCCCATACTGCTGCGGTATTCAAAAAATCATCTGCTGAAGGGCTGAAGCAGCTGAACTATTCAAAGGACAGGATTGTTAACAACTCCGGGAGCTTCAGCAGACTGTACCAAACCGCGAATAACCGGACTGTAGCAGATACCGGGGAAGAAACGGTGATTCGTGCAAACAATCCCTACGAGTAACAGAGCGACATCTGCACCAAAATCCTTGATGAAAAGTACAGCAGGATCAATGCGATCAACAAAACGAAGCCCGACCCGCTCGGCTATATAAAGGATAAATATAAAAATCCGGCTTCCCCTTATTTTAGAAGCGATTTAACAGCAGCGGAGCGGCAGGCTGCATATGACAATGAAACGGAATGGCTGTTCAAAGGCAAGGCGCAAAGCTATAACCTGCAAGATGCTGCATTCCGCAATGTAGCTTTAAATGGCGAGGTCGATGCTGAGAATGAAAAGATATACCAGCGCAGCCAGGTCAACCAGCAGCTTCACATATTGCTGGACCGGTTTCAAATTGACATTCCAAAGGATACGACGCTCACGATTTCGATTACGCCGATTGATTATAAAGTTAAGGTCAGCGGTACAGATGATGAAGAACTGATCAATCAAATCGAGAAATTATTAGAAACGGGCGAAAACAGCAAAGAACTATTTTTGCATATCATGAAAAGCTTAAGCAGTGATTCTGCCCAATATTCCCTTGATGCGTATCAAAAATACCAAACAGCCCGTGAAATGTATGAAGTGACGGGCTATCATGTGAAAGACTTGGAAGTCATCGACGGCCGTTTTGTAACGCCTGACGGCCGCGATTTATTAGATGTGTATAAAGAAGAGCTTGAAAAGGATCCCGTGCAAAGAAAACGGTCAATTATGCATTGGCTCACTATGGATCACAGCTTGGCAAGCTTGCGAAAGCCGGGTATGATTCCATTCCGGATTTTATTTTATCGATTGACTACAGCAATGGATCTTTGAGAGATATAGGACAGAAGAAGACTTATGGAACAGGGGATACGGCCTGGTTCGAAAACCTAAAGCGTCAAGCCGGTATGAATCTTTAGTCAAAGGTATTGAGGACTATTGGCAAACCTGTTAAAATAAACCTAACTTTACAGAACGGAGGGGTTCTATGGCATACATCAGATTCCGGTTGCCGCTAATTAAATAGTGGAGCAAGGTCTCTGCCTGTGTGCAGGGTAATCGGGATTGATCTGCCTTTTGATGGAATCTAATATGAGGGGAAAGGGGCGCGATTCGGACGCCCCTTTTTTTTTGCGTTTTTGAACCGATTTTAAAACAGCACAGGCGGATGGCCTGTGTTTTTTTGATCGAAAAACGGATAAGGGGGAAATTGAATTGAATATGGAACAAATGCTGGGGCTGGCGGAGACATACGGTCTTCAGCTGAAATCTGAAGGTGCGGAGATCAATGAGTCGGGCATGGATTTTCAAGTCGTTTTTGCAGATGATGAATCAGGGAGGAGATGGGTGCTGAGAAGGCCAAGGCGGGACGATGTCATCAAAAGGGCCGCTGCCGAAGGAAGAGTGCTCAAAATGCTTCGGGGCCGCCTTCAGGCCGAGGTTCCGGAATGGCAAATCGATGAGCCGGAATTAATTGCGTATCCGATGCTTGCCGGTGTTCCGGCTGCCGTCATCGATATGGAGATCAGGAATTATGTGTGGAATATGAAGCATCAGCCGCCTGCCGAGCCGTTTGTCCGTTCGCTCGCGCAAACGCTTGCCGACCTCCACGGGATCGATCATCATGCGGCTAAGGAAGCAGGTGTACAGGTGATGAGTCCAGACGATGTACGACAAAAAAAAGCGGACGACATGGAGCGGATCAAGGAAGAGCTTGGAGTCAGCGAGATGCTGTGGGAAAGGTGGCAAAGGTGGATTTCGGATGATTCGTATTGGCCAAGGCATTCCGTGTTGATCCATGGCGACCTGCATCCGCCGCATATTCTGATTGACAGGGATCTCCGTGTGACAGGTCTGTTGGATTGGACTGAAGCGAAGGTCGCTGATCCTGCTAAAGATTTTCTTCTGTATCAGACGATTCTAGGCGAAACGGAAACAGCCCGGCTCATCGGCTTCTACGAAGAAGCCGGGGGGCGGGTCTGGCCGGGGATGAAACGGCATATTGCCGAGATGCAGGCCGCTTACGGAATCGAGATCGCCATGTTTGCGCTTTTGACAAAGAAAAAAGAGCATATGGACATGGCGTTTGAAGCGCTGGGCCTCAAATAAAAGAAAACCAGGCTGTCGATCGTATCGATGGCCTGGCATGCAAGCGGGCATTACGTAAAAATCTTCCCAATCAAAGCAAAAAAAGTCTCTTTTTCTTCTTCTGACAGCTTTTCAAACAGCTGATCAATCAATGCCTGGCGGTTTTCGACCATCTGCGCTGCGATCCGTTTTCCTTCCTGGGACAGTTCAAGCCAGACCGTGCGCCTGTCATCAGTGTTTCTTGATCTGATGACAAGCCCTTCTTTTTCTAAATGATTCAGCGCGTTCGTCGTAGCCGATGGAGACAGCGATACTTCCTGCAAAATGTTTTTCATGGTACAAGTTCCGTGTCTGTGAATGATCCGTAAAATAAACCCTTTTACGCTTGTAATATGCTTTGGAATCGTTTTTTCATCGATTTCCTTTGAAGATCGCAAAAATTTCGACAAGGCATGGTCTAACAGGTTGGCTTCCATGATATGGTGCTTCATGAAGGATTCCTCATTTCCGTATAGCGGCCTCATTGATTTGTACTAGTCGAACATAGGTCAATTTTATCATAAGTGAAGCGTATAGAAAGAGATTTTTAAGATTGAAAATAAATCCAAATTGTTTTCTCTAATTATCAATTAATAAACAGAACAATTCCAACTTGAAATGGTTTTACAATGGATATTTTTTGTTTTAGAATGAATTTGTACGTCACATAATATAACCATGTTTTGTGAGATACAATGAACAATTGGAGATGAATATTTTGGGTACACTTCAGCAATTAATCAATCACCATATGGAAAGCTCAGACGAATTGGCGGCTTTATCCGGAGGAAGCCGGACGTTTACGTTCAAGGAATACTGCGAGCGGGTGAACCAATTGTCGCATTATCTGCTGGAGGCAGGTGTTCAAAAAGGAGATCATGTTGCGATTTTATGTAAAAATAATCACCATTTCCCCGTCATTTTGCTGGCGTCATTGAAGATCGGCGCGACGGCCGTTCCCCTCAGCTGGCAGTTGACATCCTACGAATTGGAGGGGATTTTAAACAAATCCCAGCCCAAGGCCGTTTTTTACGACCGGGAGTTTGCAGACGTTTTATTGCCGCTGCGCCGGCAGCTTGAGCGTTGCATCCTGATTGAAGCAGGTGTGGGAATGGACACCACCGGACAATTTGAAAGCCTTTTAAAAGACAGGCCATCCGAGGTTGAGACGGAGCAGGTGACAGAACACGATTTAGCTTTGATGCTGTTCACATCCGGAACGACGGGAAATCCGAAGGGATGCATGGTTAATCACGGCAGCCTCGCCGCGTATTTGACAGAAGTGAATGTAAAAGGAAAGCGGCTGAAAGGAACCCGTTTTCTGGCGAGCCATCCGCTGTATCATATGAGCTCGCTGAACCATGTGTTTCAGGGCGCTTTTGAAGGAGTAGGGCTCTACTTTTTATCTGATCCGGAGCCTGCAGAGATTTTGCAGGAAATCGAAGCAAAAGGCATTCATATGATGATGGCGTTTCCGTCTGTATATACTTACATGCTTGAGGAAATGAAAAAGCGCGAGTATAACCTGTCATCGATCTTGAGCCTGATTTCAGGCGGGACAAAGGTTCCGGTGCGGCTGATTAAAGAATACCATGAACGCGGCATCCAAATGGTGCAGGGGTACGGAAGCACCGAAGCCTGGACGATCAGCGTCTGGAGGCCTGACATGGGCTGGGATAAAGTCAATTCCGCCGGTAAACCGATTCCTCACGTCAGCGTGAAAATCGTCCATCCCGAGACACGGGAAGAGCTTCCGGCAGGTGAAGTCGGGGAAGTTGCCGTCAAAAGCCCGTACGTGTTTGAAGGGTATTATCAAAACCCGCAAGCGACGCAAAAGGTACTGAAGGATGGATGGTTTTACATGGGCGACTCGGGCAGGCTTGACGAAGACGGATTTTTATATATTACCGGCCGCTATAAAGACGTGATTGTATATGGCGGAGACAATATTTATCCGGATCAGGTGGAGGAAGTGATCGAGCAGGTCCCGGGCGTTGTCGAAACGGCCGTTATCGGCGTTCCAGATGAGATGTACGGTGAAGTTCCGAGGGCATACGTCGTGAAAAACGAGAACTCTCCTTTAAGCGAACGGGATATCATCGAATTCTGCAAAGGGCGCCTTGCGGAATACAAAATTCCTGACATCGTGTTTGCCGAAAGCCTTCCGAAAAACAGGCTAGGCAAGATCGTCAAAAAGGATTTGCGGGAGCTTGCTGCTAAAGGGCAGTGAGTCATTCTTCGAATAAGCTGAACCGGCTCGGAAACGAGCCGGTTCTTTTCCTGCTACATCATATCCGGATCTGTAACAAGAATCGTTTTGATCGCCGTGATATCTTTTCTCTCTTTTGTAATCGGGTCAATGCCCATCAGATTGTCAATCGCCTGTTCAAAATTTTCAAGCGCCGTCTTTTCGGTGATCAGCTCTTTAAGCCGGGGCATGTCCGAGGCGCAGGATAAGGCCGATTCCATGGTCTGCCTGGCTTCCCCGGTCCCGACAATCGTAACTCCGCCCGATAGCAGCTGATACGGTTTGATTTTCATTTCATATGTGTCGTCAAAGCCCATGGGAACTAGCCTTCCGCCTTTTTCAGCCAATGGATAAGCCCATTCCAGCTGATTTCCGATCGCATCAAAAATCACGTCAAATTTTCGTCCCTGGTTGATGCGAAAAACTTCCTCAAGGTTTAATTCGTCAGGATGATAGACGTGATCGGACAAAGCGCGCGCCGCTTCCGCTCTAAAGCTGCCAATCTCCGTTGCGACGGTCAGCCTTGCCGTTTTTTTGGCCATCATCTGAACGAGCAGACCGATGGGCCCTGAGCCTAAAACCAATACGGAGTCATCCGGTTTGATCGCAGCTTTTTCCATCACATGTAAAACGCACGACAGAGGCTCGATTAAAACGGCCCGCTCCCACTCCATTGCGTCCGGTATTTTATACATAAACCGATCTTCGCCTACGTAATATTCGGCAAACGTTCCATGCGCCCCGATCCCCAGCTGCCAGTCTTCAAACGTCTCGCAGTAGCAGGTTAATCCTTTTCTGCAATAGTAGCATTTGCCGCAGTACTGGGTCGGATCAATGACGACGCGATCCCCGGGCTTGACGTTTTTGACGTCTTCGCCGGTCTCAACGACGACTCCGGCTGACTCATGGCCCATGATCATATTGTGTGCAGCATACATTTTTCCTTTCAGCACATTAAGGTCCGTTCCGCAAATTCCGGTGCCGTATATTTTCACCTTTACTTCATTGGGCTTTTGGATTTGCGGTTCTTCTACATCCAAATATTCAAGCTTATCAGAGGGAGTCCACACTAACGCTTTCATCTCTGCTCCTCCTTTTTTCCCAGCGGATTTCGTCAAGCAGTTTTTGATGAAGTTCCTTTGTCGATGCCGCAATGCACGATTGCTGGTTGTGATAGCTTAGATCCGTGAGAAGAGTGTCATCCAAAGAATGTCCATAGGCATCGGTAATGACAACACCCGCTTTTTTCGCTAAAAATACACTGGCCGCAATATCGTAAGGAAACAGATGCAAGACTTTGCCGTTCCCTACTTTCTGAAAATCGGGCAGCAGGCCGGGATCGTCTTTGAGCAGGCGATTGCCGATATCGACATATGCGTCCATTTGTCCGGTGATAATTCTGGAGATGGAGTAGGATGCGCTGTTGAACACGAAGACGCCGCCGTTATTTGCAGACAGGTCAATCAAATGGCCGTATGCACCGGTCATCAATTGCGCGGGATGGCCGTTGAACTCTAGGCTCCAAAACATGTGTTTTAATTCTGTAACGCTGCTCATATTCGGCAGTTTCCCGTCGAAGCCTTCGCTAAAGATGGAGGCGGTGTAAATATCGCCGTACATATAGGCGCCGCTTTTCAGCTCCAGCAGAAAAGCGAATTCAATATCTTTGATTTTCGCATCCGGTTTATACGCCGCCAAAGCAATGGAGATGCACGCCATTTCAAGCCCTGCGGCGGCCGGCCGGGTTCCGTCAATGGGGTCGACGATCAAAATGTATTGCGGATTTTCGCCAAACATCTTGAGCCCGCCGTCTTCCGTATAGAAAGCGATCGGACAGTCTCTGTTCGTGATAAACTCCAGCACCGCGTCTTCAGCAGCCTGATCGATGTTAAATTGGGCGTCCCCTCCCGGAGAATAGCCGTTGACGATCCGTTTTTTCAATGTCCCTTTTTGGCCTTTCAGCTTCTGATAAACAAATGTCCCGAGTTCGATGATATAGTCTCTCATTTTACCGCCTCCAGCAATTGGCGAAGTCTGTAGCAAAGCATTTCCGCTTCGCTGAGCGTGATGGTCAGCGGCGGCCGGATCTTAAACACGTTTCCGTAGCCGTAACGGGAAGTCCGGATAATCAAACCGTAGTCCATAGCCCGTTTGGAAATATAATTGGTCAGCTCGACATCAGGCTCGAAATCATCCTTGACAATCTCGACCCCGATCATCAGGCCGAGTCCTCTGACATCTCCGATAAATGGAAACGCCTGTTTCATGTCCTCTAAGGACTCCATAATATAGTTTCCGACGGTCGTTACGTTTTCTAAAAACCCCGGCCGCTGCATAATATCGATGGTTGCACAGGCTGCCGCCGACGCCATGACATTTGAGCCGTATGTGAAGGAGTGGTGATGGCCGGGCAGTCCGGTATATTTTTCTTCAGTGAGGGTGGCGGCGACTTGGAAGCCCGTGCCTCCCAGTCCTTTGGCGACAGTCATCATATTCGGCTTCACATCGAAGTGCTCGGCGGCGAACATTTTGCCGGTCCTTCCGAAGCCGGTCTGGATTTCGTCGAAGATCAGGGCGATATCGTGCTCTTCACAGAGCTGTTTCAACGCTTTGAGGTATCCTTTAGGCGGTACAATATTGCCTCCGTTCCCGGAAATCGGTTCGACGATAATGGCAGCGACTTTACCGCTGCTGGCGTACTCAATAAAATCATGAATCCTTTCTACACAAAGCATGCCGCACGTATCCGGCTTTTGTTTGTAAAAGCAGCGCTGACAATACGGATCAGGGACTTGCAGTCCGAAAGAAAACTGCGGGGGAAACGGCTCTCTGCGAAACGAATTTCCGGATAAAGCAGACATCATATACGTTTGTCCGAGGTGGCTTCGAAAAAGTGAAATGACATCTCTTTTTCCTGAATAATACTGAGCCATCTTAATAGCGCCTTCATTGGCAGCCGAACCGCTGCTGACCTTGGGGTGTACTTTCGTAAGGTTATCCGGGGAAATCTCGACAAGCTTTTCGGCTAATTGATTGACTGCATCCGTCTGGAAGGAAGAAGTGACATGAATGAGCTTGTCCGCCTGGTCTTTGACTGCGTCGATCACTTCTTTGTTGCTGTATCCCAAATTCAAGTTGAACGTTGCCGAGGCACAATCAATATATTCGTTGTCCTCCTGATCGTATAAATGAATTCCTTCTCCTCTGACCATCACAACATCATCGACTTTGTAATACAAGCTGTCCGGATTTGCAACCTGTTTCGTCCCCATATATACCACCCCTGATTTTTATTGAATATCCAAAAAAGGATAAACATGTCATTAATATTAGAATTTTGAAAAATATTGTCAATGCTTTTTTCATTAATTTTGTTAAATATTTGTTAACGTATAAATCAGGGATGTCCGTCTTCTAATTTTATGATATGTTAACAATAATTGGTTTGAAAAATCTTCGATAAGGAGATCAAACGATGAAAACTCGTCTGCTGTGGATCAGTTGTTTTTCTTACGGATTGATTGCTTTTACCCTCGTCATTCTCGGAGCTGTCCTGCCGGAGCTTCTGGCACATTACTCGCAAAGCTACAGCAATGGCGGAATATTGGTATTTTCGCAGTTTATGGGGTTTTTAATAGGGGTGCTTACGATGCCTCTGTTCGTCAAAAAACTGGGGAGAGTAAACGTCGTCCTTTTGGGCTTGGCGATGATCAGCTGTGAATTGTTTATCTTCTTTTTGCCTCCCTGGCCTTTGCTTTTTTTATTTGTCGGTGTAGCCGGGCTTGGAGCAGGGTTAGTTGAGCCTTGCGTGGGAACGATTATCCTGACGGCCATTAAGGATAAGCAGGCGGCAGCCATGAGCAAGGTGGAAGTGGCATACGGCCTGGGAGCTCTCTTTATGCCGCTGCTATCAGGCTTTTTAATCAGCAGAGGCATATGGCCATTGGCCTTTCTTGTGCTCGGATTAAGCGCTTTCCTGTTGATGATCGGCTGGAAGCGGCTGAATCTTGAAAGCCTGGATGAATTAATGGCTGATCAAGAAAGCCGGGAGAAGACGGGAAACGAGACTCGTATTAGATATCGAGATAAGAGCTTGCTGTTCATTGCTTTAGGGGCTGTCTATTTCTTCTTTTACGGCGGCAGTGAGATGTCGATCGTCAATTTCATGCCGGCCATTTTTGCCAAAAACTGGCAGATTGCTAATTCCTTGGCGACGATATCGGTCACCCTTTACTGGTCCGGGATGGTCATCGGACGGGCATTGACAGGGATCGTTTCTGAGAAAATGACCTATCACCGCTTTCTCAGGATGATTAATATTGGCAGTCTATTGTCGCTCATCATGTTGGCAATGAGCGGCAGCGTTTGGGCAGGATTTGCGCTTTGCTTCCTGGCCGGTCTGTTTATGGCGGGAATGTTTGCAATCGCTTTGATCATTACCAATCAGTTTTTCCCGGGGAAGACAGAGCAGACGACAAGCATTTTGCTTGCTTCCAACGGGCTCGGAGGTGCCATGCTGCCGGTCGCTATGGGATGGAGTTTGGACGATTTTCCTGTTCAAACGGCATTTTGGATATTGATTGTGTTAGGGGTTATTATGCTGTTTCTTGTACTTGTGCTGCGAGTCTTGGAGTCCGGTAAGTCACGCATTCTCAAAAAATCAGAGAACAGCGGAGTTAAATCGATGTAGTCTTTTGAAAGACCAGAAGGAACAGACATGGGGAGGGTATGTTTTACTATTATTTCGCAATGTTTCTTAAAACTTACATTTTATTACCGATATAAGGAAGGGAAGTTCTTTTATACATGAATAGGAGGCAATAACAAATGAAAAACAGCGTGTGTTTGTTAATGTTCATTCTTTTGTTGTTATCGGTTCCGGTGTATTCGGCTTCAGCGAGCGTATACGAAGACGAATACGAACCCAATGATTCACTGGCCTCCGCATATGATACCGGTTTGTGGAAATATAAGACGATTTCGGCAACGATTCATAGTACCAAAGATAAAGATTTTTATAAGTTCTATGCCACAAAAGGGGAACAGCTTGCCATTCACCTCAAGAACATCCCGGCAGGTACAGACTATGACCTTTTCTTATTTAAAGATTCCTACGGCTACCCTGCCATTGACGCTTCTGAAAGAACGGGAATCCAAAATGAAATCATTCGTTTTGATGTTCCTGAAACGGGAAAGTATATCGCCGTTGTCAGCTCGAAAAACGGCACATATGATGAATGGGGATTTTACAGGCTTGAATTTATAGACAGAATGAAAAGCGGAACATATACGGCCAGATTGTCACCATCAGCAATCTCCAGTCCTGGAAAAGGAACCGTCTCTCCAACGGCTGCAGTAAACCTGGCAAACGACTCAGCCGTCCCTGACGGAGCGGTCGTAAAGAGCGTATCCGCAGAAGGAACGATTTCCCCAAGTCTAGGCAACACCTTTAGAGAAGTACTAAACAAAGAAGAAGGCGTCTGGCATAAAACCGTTTCTGGAGGAACATTGTTCCCGGATATTAAATTGGAAAACGGACTGCCTGTCAAAACGACATGGAATGCCAGATATTACTCGCTTGCATGGAGCAGTTCAACTTGGAAATCGCTGCAGTTGAAGATCAACTACCAATATGATCAAACATACGGCTGGTAATAAATGATGAGCTGGAAAGGAGCTCCCATGAATATTCGAGATAGGGTTAAACTTGCACTTTATACAGAAAAACTGATAGATTTTGTTTCAAACCAACAGCAGTCAAAAACAAAAAGGCCTGAGACCGAAGCCGCTGCAAAAAAAGATACGCTGACCATCAGCAAGGAGGCTGAAGAAGCGCAAAAAAACGGACGATCACTAAAATCTCGAATGAATGGCGTGCAGCTTTCAATATATTTTCTCTATGAAAACAGGCAGCTCTTAAACAGTGATATCGAAAAAGCCCTCAGAGAAAACGGCATCACTCTTGCGGAAAATGAAAGCATGCAGATTCATGTCGATGGCAAAAATCACATTACAGTTGAAGGGACTTTTGACGATCTGAAAAGAGCGCAAATAGAAATGGCGCTGAATGGGGTAGAAGAGCTCGGGGCCGAGCTGTTAAGCCATTCGGATTATGTCGGTGAACAGAATGGAAAGCCGGTAGACAAAGCCGCTTACGAAAAATGGCATGTCAATGAGTTTCTAAAAAAGATGGCAGGGCTCACTCTGCCGGACGTCAGTTTGAATAAAGCGGGTGACATCATCGGCGGAAATGAGAAGCTTGAAAAAGTCATTCAAGCCGCCGCAAACCCGAAAAGCGATTTGGACAGAAGCTGCGGAAACATGCTGAAAAAGCTGAAGAATGTATTGGCAAAAGGTCCGGACACAATCCCCGACAGATCCGCTTCATTCGGCTATTCAGGCGGGACGCTGATTGATCTGAATGTCTCTAAAGGATTTTCCGCAGCCCAGATAGACGAATGGCTGGATGATCCGTTTTTAAGGAATGCCATCCAATATGTCTAACATCGTCTATAACGAGCCGTTTGAATGCGAAGAATGGATTTGGAAGATTCATGATGACGCGTATTTGCTAAAAAAATACCGGCAGATTGACTGTGAATACAGCGATGAAGATGAAGAGCTGTTCGAGTATGATTACGATTTTATCATGATCTCTTGTTTTGATGAAAAAGGGACGCGTCTATATACTGCCAGAAAGTATTGGGATGAGGATGAGATTCACGCTCTTTCCCGTCCGAACGGAAATGATGCAAAAACTAAAAAAGAAGTTTCACGTTGCAAATATAAGGTATGAAAGCAGGCCGAGGCTTGCTTTTTTTTTATAAAAAAAGCATTGACTCTCACGTTGCGTGATACTTTATAGTCAATATCAAAGGGAGGTCAGATTATGAAACTAAAGGTGAAAGAGGTTGCCGATATGGTCGGAATCAGTGTGCGCACACTCCATCATTACGATGAAATCGGACTTTTGATTCCGTCGGAGACGACTGAATCGGGCTATCGGCTTTATTCAGATGACGATCTGGAAAAGCTGCAGCAGATCTTATTTTTTAGAGAGCTCGACTTCCCTTTGAAAAGAATCAAAACCATTCTCGAGGATCCGTCTTTTGACCGGCATGAAGCGCTTCACATGCACCGGAAAATGCTGCTTGAAAAACGAAAGCGGCTGGACCAAATGATTGAGACGATCGATAAAACGATACAATTTACGAAAGGGGAAATAGAAATGACAAATGAAGAAAAATTTGCGGGCTTCGATTTCAGCCAAAACCCGTACGAAGCGGAAGCGCGCGAACGCTGGGGAGACGAAGCCATTGACAAAACGAAAGCCCATATGGCCGCCATGTCTGAAGACGAACGGAAAGCGGTGGAACGGCAATTTGACGCTATTTACAGAAAAATCGCATGCCTTCGAAACGGTGCGCCTGATGCAGAGGAGGCACAGGAAGCCATTCAAGAATGGTATGATTTTTTAAACCAAAATTCAGGCCATCACTTTTCGCTTGAGACATTCAAATGCATCGGGCAAATGTATGTCGATGATGAACGCTTTACAAAAAATATCGATCAATACGGCGAAGGCTTAGCTGAATTTATGCGCGACGCGATGGCGGTGTTTGCTGAGCGGAATAAGAAATCAGAATAGTTGCTGCTTTTTTACAAGCATGACCAAAAAAATCGCTCTCCTTTGGAGCGATTTTTTTGCGCTGCGATAAGGCTTTTTTAGTTTCTGCATCAGCCTCAATATTTTGTTTTTCGAGATGGAAAGGTATCTCAGTTTTTGAAGTGCTATGGTAAAATATTCATTGTACACAAAAGCTATATGCTCGCTTGAGGGAGTTTCTTGCTCATCCCCATTTGAAAGGGGGTGATGCATCATGACAACATACGAAACAATCTCTATAATGATTGCTTTCGGCATGCTGATTGCCGTGTTGTCTAAGAAAGAAAAATAGACACTCCCTTAAGCCTTGGCAAGTGAAAGGGATAGTGTCTACGGAAGAGCTATCTGAGCAAGCCCCTTGACGGGCCGCTTTGTGTATGATGACTCGACTGTTGGCGCAGTCGGGTCTTTTTTATTTTATGCATTTCTAAAAAAGGAATGCAATTTACGTGTGTCATGTTTTCCTGCCGTACTGCATTTTGACTTGGGTGTAATGCAGAATTTTACTTGGTTATTCGATACATTTATCTTACTCATTTGAGTCTAAAAAAGCAACTAATCATGAGTGGTCCATACCTTTTAAATAAGCTTCCTGAACAACTCTGCCCGTTCCGTCTTACAGGCAGAAGGCTAAACGCCACGATATTATATCGCCATGCGATATATCGGGTTACGATATAAAAGTCCGGAGGTGAAAAAATGAGATTATACCGCACAGGAATTGCATTTGTTCTAACCGGGATGGCGCTGCTCATGTTGATGATGTTATCGGGGGCAAGCGGAGCATTTTGGGCTATGGCGTGTGGGGGCAGTATTTTATGTAATATGACTGGGGCTGCATTGCTCATGAAGTTTGTAAGTGATAAACGTCGTGCTGATGGAGAGGTGTGAAAGTGAAGAAAACAAATCCGGAACGTTATTTGCCCCTTACCCAGGCGACGTTCTACATATTATTGTCATTAACCGAGCCGCTCCATGGCTATGGAATCATGCAGAAGGTAGACGGCATGAGCGGAGGGGAAGTGAAGCTCGGTCCAGGCACTCTTTATGGGGCGCTTAACAAGCTTGAAAAGCAGGGCCTGATTCAAAAGACCGAAGGCACGGGAGATGACCGCAGAAAGCAATATATTTTAACGAATGAAGGCTGGACGGTTGCAGAGCTTGAATTTAAGCGTCTGTCCAAATTGGTGGCAGTCAGTAAATCCATTTTGAGGAACAAGAGAGGCGGCAATGAATGATGAAAAAAAGAAAGTATGTATGTCGTTTCTTTTTAGCCTGGCAAGATCGTGCCGAAGAAAAGTGGCTAAGTGAAATGGCAATGAACGGCTGGATGCTGAAAAAGTTATTTCTATTTGTTTATTTATTTGAAAAAACGGAGCCAAATGAAACGGTATATCGACTTGACTATAAAGCTACATCAAACCGGGATGAAGAAGAATATGTACGGATCTTTCAGGATGCCGGCTGGAGGCATGTCACCCGTTTGTTTAATTGGCACTATTTTGCGGCTGATGCGAGTCAGGTTCAGACAACGGCGATTTATACCGATCGGGAATCAGAGGCTCTGAAATATAAAGGTTTACTGCGTGTATTATATACCGTGTTCATCGGCGTTTGTCTTAGCCTCTTCCTTCCCTTGCTTTATGTCGGGGTTCATGGCTATTTATATGGATTGTACGGCTTCGGCTTAATCGCCATCGCTTTATTCATCGCCTGCATCCTGAAAGTCCGTTCCAAAACGAAAATAGATTGACACGCCTTCAATGTGTAGCGTATGATAATTTTTACAAATCATGTACGGCTAAACGATGTGGAGGAAGAGTAAGTACGCGTCAATGGCGAAGGTTTAAGAGAGTCGGTGGCCGGTGTGAACCGATACCTCCCTGACGCGGAATGGGCTTCTGAATCGCCCTGCTGAAACGAAAAAGTAGGCGGGGCCGGAATGTTCTCTCCGTTATTAAGAGAAACATATCGAAAAGGGGTATTCCTTTTCTGTATGTTTGCTAAGCGAATCGTTGATGCGATTAAAAAAGGTGGTACCGCGAGACCCTCGTCCTTTTGTGGCGAGGGTTTTTTGTGTTTTTAAGGAGGTGATGGCCATGGAAGGAGACCGGCCGACGTGGCTGTTTCATGTCAGATTAAATGGGGGTGAACATTGTGGTGATCGCAACAGACGACTTGGAAATCACCTGCCCGCATTGCGGGGGCAGCGGCGAGGAAGACCGGCTTCCATGTCCGAAATGCTCGGGAAAAGGCGTCATCCAGACGGCACAGGGGAATACGCTGCTGCATTTTATTAAAAAGCATATCGATGAATAAAGGATGAGTATGAGAAATGAAACGAGCTGAGGGGAGCGTAGTTGAGCAGAGCGGCGTTCAGGCCGCTGCGGGGATATGTTTTATGGTATTTGGGACGATGTGTTTTGCATCAAAATCCATTTTTGTGAAATGGGTTTATGAACAAGGCGCATCACCTACTGCGGTTTTATTATACAGGCAATTGATTGCAGCGCCGCTGTTTTGGATGATATGTTTTCTTTATCGTTCAAAGCTGCCGCCGAAACCACAAAAAAGGGAGATTATACAAGCTTGCACAGCAGGTCTGCTTTGTTTTTTTCTGTCACCGCTGCTTGATTTTATCGGGCTTCATTATGTATCGGCGATTGTCGAGCGGATGCTTTTGATGAGCTATCCGATTTTCGCATTGATCCTGTCTGCACTGGCGAAAAAGAAAATAATGCCCATGCGCGATCTCATCGCCATTCTTCTTGTCAACGTCGGCCTGTTTTTGGCTGTCGGCGGCTGGGATTCACAGCTGGTCAAGGCGAATCTGTTTGGTGCGTGTTTGATTATTTTATCAGCGGTCGTTTATGCCGCCTATCTCGTTGTATCGGGCAGCCTTGTCCACCGGATCGGCGGCATTCGGATGAATGCTTACGGAATGTGAGCGGCGAGCGTTTTGATGGTCGAATACACGGGGGTCCAAGCGGCCGGAGACGAGCCGGTCAACCTTGTTTCCTACGATCCTTCACTGTACGGTTTGTTCGTCATCATGGCGGTCGTAACGACGGTCATTCCTTTTATGCTCATGCTTGAAGGCATCAAGCGGATTGGAGCGGAACGGGGTGCCGTCATTTCGATGGCTGGGCCGGTAATTACGATTTTCTTCGGTGTCTTGTTTTTGAACGAACACCTGACTGCCATTCAGTGGGCCGGATGCTGTCTTGTGCTGCTGGTGATTGGTTTTCTGGAATATCGAAAGATAAAGAGATAAAAAGCATCGTTCAAATCGGACGGTATTTTTTGCCGTATTTCAAAAAATTTACGATTACGCTAAATCCTTCTCTTTTTCATTAACGATTTCCCACTCTCCAAAGTTTTGATAAAATATATAAGTTGTAGTATATGATACGGAGGTTTAATCGTGGGAAAAGTGAAGAGAAACATGCCTTGCCCTTGCGGCAGCGGGCTGAAATATAAAAAGTGCTGCGGCAATACGAAGGCGGAATTTCCGGCCGTTGTTGTGCAAGAGCTGAAACAGATTCAAAAAGATGTTATGGAATTCGCGTTTACAGAACATAAACGAACGATTGATCAATTTCTCAATCAATATTCTTTTCTGGCAGATTTGGATGAATCGGCGCAAAAAATATGCGTCTTTAATTTAGGAGTGTGGGGAGTATTTTCCCAGCCGCTTGCAGAGGGCGCCCTGACGATCTTTGAGGATTATTTGCGGCAAAAGGGCTCTGCCATCCTCAGATCGCAAACGAAAGAAGCTGTTCAATCCTGGAAGCATCTGGATCCGGCTTTGCTGCAGGTCAAGCAAATCGCCGATGGTGCGGTTCGTTTTGAAGATGCGGTCTCAAATAAAGAAGTCACGATCAAAATGAGCGTGAAAAGAGAGGGGCCTTTCATCGGCGAGTATGTGCTCGGCTTTCCGATTCAGCTCGGCGGGCATACGGAATTCTTCCTGCAATTTACGATCTATCCGCGGAAAATGGCGGAAGCGATTAAAAGCAAGGTTTCAGAAGAGCTGGAACGCTTTACGGGTGAAGGCGGCGCAGCAGAACGGTTTATGAGGGAAGATTTTCATCGCCTGCTGATGAGGCTCTGCCAAAAAGAAGAGCCTGCATCAAAACCTGCTCCCCGGGAGATCGAATGGGCGAACGATATGGAAAGAGAAACCGCGCTCGTCCTTGAAAAAGGCATGCTTGAAGCGGGACATCCCGAAACGTTCGTTTCTTGGGCGATCGGCGTATGGAAATCGTATTGCGCCAAAAAATCCCCGAGCATTAAAAAAACCGAGGCATTCGCGGCTGCATTGGAGTACTTCATCAATACGATATCCAAATCGGAAAAAGCGGTATCCCAGGCGAAGCTTGCGAAAAAGTACGGCGTCAGCGCTTCGACCGTCTCGAACCGTTTTAAAGATATCGAAGCCGCATTAAAAGATGACCTTGATCATCATCTTGAACTGATGCCTTCATGATACAAAAAACCTTCCGACATGATTGATCTGCACCCTGTC
>NZ_JBALMR010000025.1:0-23202 GCF_036963165.1 Bacillus sp. JJ675
CAGATGTTCCGATAGCCGGGAGAGTCCCGAACGATCCTCGCAACCATAGAACGTTGTTGCTAACGGAAAATTTCAACGGATACACCGAATCCTGTTTAGCTCCGTTTATGAGCGTCACGTTATTCCAGGCCGGCGATAGGTCAGACGAAGTTAAAACACGACGCCACCCTTGCCATCCTAAATTCGGGTCTAAATAATTCGTAAACATGTTATTTTGCCAGTCGATCGCAATAACGTAACCGTACGAAGGCTGCCCACTACTATCGGTCGACGTCATATGAAAAACGCCTCTTGTAGAGTTAGTAGAAGCCGCGTTTGTTGCTTTGCCCGTAGAATAAAAAGTGCCGAACCGTCTCCCGCTTTGGATAATCTTCGTATAAAAATCGTCAGAATCCGCTATTGATGTATAAACGCCTCCGACGTCATTGGTTACTTTAAATAGCTGACTTCCGTTCCACTTCGATCGCTCATCAGCCGTAATATGCCGATTGTTATCCGCAGTATGCGCATCAAAATCCGTCTTTGCCGCCTGCTTTACGTTATCAACGTTAGTCAAGCCGACCTGAGCTTTCGTAACCTTATGCGGATTATCTGTTTTAGCTGCGTGCTGATCCGTATAAGCTTTCGCGTTCGTTTCCGCAGCGTTTGCCTTCTCTTGGGCTCCGGCTTTCGTTTCGATGTTCTCGAATTCGTCAAACTTCGCTTTTATTTCGTTGAGAGTCTGATCGATGTCGTCCGCAGTTTTATTTATTTCGGATTTCAGGTCTTCGAAATCTTCGATATAGTATTCCGCAAGTGGTACCAAATCCGTATCGATAAGCGCTTTGTCTATGTCGAACGTGAACTTATGCGCAGACATAGACTGGGCATTCACATAGTAGAGATTCAATTCGGCGGTGACTTTACCATAATGCTTTATCTCTTCCGGAGATAGGACATACTCTGCGATTCCCTCTACTTTATCGACGATCGTGATTGAGCGTATGAAACGGCTCCCGTCCGCCATGACCATCACGAGTTTTCCATCAACCGCAGAGAGTGGAAGAGGCGCCCCATCCTTTGTTAATTTAAAAATGATCTTTGCCGTTTCTACGTCTTGCGTGCTGAATTGGATAGACGCCGAGACAACCCGCTTTGGTTGCGCGTTGACCTCGAACGTCACCGAACTATCTTTATAAATCATTCCCGAGCCTCCTTAGCGCATAAAAATAACTGCTATACCGTATCCCTTTTCGGAATCGTAAGCAGTTTTGATGCGCATTACTTTATAGCCTTCGTTGTTTTCCGATCTCGTCGCAATCCCATCCGTACCGGAAACAACGCGATCGCCGACTTTAACAGTTTCATCAATACGGACATGAATCTGCCCGATTAGACCGACAATATGCCATTCCTCGCGCTGCTCTCTCGGCACATATTCTCGTTCCGGATCATAGTCCGGATTTTCGACTGGGACAACTAACTCGCGGCCGTTGTCGTCAATCGTTTCGTAAATCATGCCGCCGAACTCATTACGTAAAAAGCGATCGTTCCAGTAGAATCCCGCGCCGCCTAGCACCACGCCGGCCGTTTCAGAAACAATCCCGTCAACAACGTCGCCGGGTTGTGATTTTCGAATTTTATCGCCTTCGAGCGTCACCATCAGGCCGGAACCTATTCTTTTGCCGTCAATAGATTCGAAGTACTCGGCCAAGTCTTTAAAATCCGATACGCTCTCGACTCGTCCAACCCCTTGAATGTTCCCATTCATAGAATCTATCTTCCACTTGATATTGCCTGTCGAAGCTTCGCCCGAACCATATCCGCCAACCACCGTATACCCGTCGTCATTTATGACTGCCTGAGAGGATAGGATAGTTCGGGCCGGACTGTCGCCTGTCGTGCGCGAATTATTTGCCGCAAGAATTGCTTGCCGCGATCCTTCCGTAGATGATCCCCCGGCCACGCCGCCCATAAAGTTACGAGGACCTTTTGCGATGTTGTCTCCGGTGGCCGCTACGATTGCACTTGTCGGGTCAATTGGAGATCCGCTTGTCGTGGCTGCTTTAAACCCACCTTTAAAATTCGTCGGAACAACGCTATAGGAGCAACCTCTTATATTTGCGGTAGCAGAATATCCGACAGCCGTTACCGCTGCTAACTCTACCTGGTTATTCGGCGAATAGACTCCGATATCCCCGTCTTTTCTTATCAATGTTGCATTAGTTAACGACGCATTGTATACACCGGAACCAAAGGCGACTCCGATAGGGGCTGATTCAGATATCGTGACGTCGGATACCTGGACATAATCGGTTTTTTGGGCACCCCCAAAAGCCCGAATATCATGGCTCGCTGTTTTAAATCCTCGGATTTCAATGCCGTTTACGCTGATATAGCGCGATTTGTATTGGAACGCAACAACCGGGTTGTTTTTGTAGTCATACTCGGGATCGCCGATTGCCGTAAAATTTGATATACGAACATGTTTGTAAGCTGAGATGACAAGCGCTCTCGGGGAAAGATCCTTATACATGCTATTAAACACCGGCTCTATCGCCGTACAGTTGTCGAATGTGACGTAATAAGCCGTCGTACTTTCCGGATCAGTCGCTTTGTGATGACCGATGTGTCGCGCGTCATATGAACGAACATCTCTATACGAAATGTGATTCGATACATGAACGTTTTGGGAAGCTGGCCATGCTGCGTGAGCTTTTACTTCGACACCTCGAATATTTCCGGAGGTATAACAGTGATCCACCCAAACGTTTTTAGATCCGTCATCGATTTCGATACCGTTTGAGTTTGCAGCTCCGGAGGCATGAGCTTTTCCGCTCGGATTCGTACAGTGCGAATTTGAAATAAAGATATATTCGCTATAGTGCGTCGTAATACCATCGTCACCATATCCGGAAGCAACGCAGTTATCGAGCCAGATATATCGGGACCCATCTGCCGTATAATCCGTTTCCGATGAATGATCGTAGGTTGGCGTAGTAATATCGAAACCATGGAGCCCAGGATTAACGGCTTCGACGTCTTTTACCCATCCGAATGTGACTTTAGCCAACGTCAAACAGCTCGAATGTTGACCGCCTGTTGCGCCGAGTCCTCCTTGACGATCCGGATTCCAATCGAGCGTCATTCCCTCGACAGAAATGTGCGTATTTCCGTTTACATAATCGGCATTCGTAATAACCCATTCGCTGGCCGGAGTATCCTCGTGAAGTTTAAGGGTCGTGACGCCAGCGCCTTCGCCAATGAGATAGGTCCAAGAGGGCAGCTTAATACCACGAACGATATAAGTACCCGCAGACATTTTCACCCTTACATTTCCATCCCCTACCGCTTTTATAAACGCTTCGGTACTGTCTTTCTCACCGGTCGGATCTCCGCCGAAATCATCGACATGTACAACGCGTTTAATTTTGGACAGCAGATTGTTATATTCGTAATCGAGACGTTCTTTCAGGAGTGGATGTATATCTCCATCAGCGTCGACCCGAGCGTCCACGACCTCTTTAACATTTGTTCCGTCTGCGTTAAGAATAAGGTTTCGTAGTCGGTTATATAGATTTCCAATATAAACGCGCAAAGAAGAACCGCCATGACTGATTTGATCGGAGGTATGGGCGGTCTGCGCTTTCTTATGTTTATTCAGATTACTATTTACATCATTTATTGCGTTTTCAGTAAGCTGCGCGTTTTCATCTAACTGTGATAATAACCTTGAGTTAGGATACGGCTCATGTTGCTTGGTCAACCGAACCAAATTAAACACCCCTTTTTATTTGAATGCCACTACATTAACGTATATCTTTGAGCCATCGGAAACCGTCGTAGGATTCACTATCGACTCATTCTTAATTAGAGTGATGGCGAAGCGATTCGTCGGAGTACCGTTGTAATCAAGAGCCGCAACGTAGCCGCCTTGTTTGAGATTAGATGAAGTGTCTACGTCGGCAGAAACGACTTGAAGGTCATCGTCTGTATCTAGGTTGATCGTATTTCCCGATAGAGATGCCTCTCCTGCGCCGCTAATTACAGTCCATATCCCCGCATTGACTTGAAGTACGTAGGCAAGAGTGCTCGGGGTAGATCCCACGTCTGTTTTGACTGTTGCTAATATCTCCCTTTTCGCAGCTTCTATGCTCGCTGCTACTGCCGCATTTTGAGATTGAAAATATTTCTGCTGCTGACTTATTCGTCTTCGACTATCAACCTGAATGTCATATATGTCCTTACGGAAATTATTAAAGGTAATCTCCGGTTTATCTCTTTTATCCAAAGGATTATACGTCATGCTAATTGCTCGAACATCATCTTCGAATGTAGTTCCGTTCTGCTCGGTATCCGCAATAACATGTAGCGTGTCTCCTTTTGTGATTTCGTCCTCAATCCCTTCAAGTTCTGGATCGTCGAATTCTTCGAAATCTACATCGAGAGTAACTTCCGGGAACGGGTTTACCTTCTTCTTTAAAATCGCGAGCATATCCGATGCTTTAGTTATTGAATCGTCTCTCACTGTATCCGCCCATATTGGGTGCCCGTCAATTAAAAAGTCCTTCTCGTTCGGGTGAACGTAAAGGACCGGTGGGAACACGTATTTTTCATCTTCGTTTTCAAAATTGCGGTAGGTTTGAATTATGTTGCCGCGAAGCAGATACATAACGGGGTCGACTTTTTTTGCTCCTTTTGTGTACGGGTTATTCGAATCTCTTCCCGAAAAAGTCGCAGTGACATCGTATTTCTTGCTTGTTAAACCACGTACTACCTCTATCGTCTGTTTTTCGGGATTGGAAACGTCTCTATATGCCGATATCTTTTTACTCGTGTCCTTATCGATCTGGAACGTCCAGAAACCGCCGAGCTTCGAGACTAGTGTCGTAAACCGAAACCCTGTGCCTGTAAAAGAAAACTTAAACGTCGCACCAGTCTTTTTTGTATAATCGGCATTTAGCGTCGAGTCAAACGTCCAATCACCGGTCTTCGAATCGTACGGAATAGAATTGTCGCTAATAACGTCTTTTTCATCTTTTAGCTTTCCATAACCTCGGATTCTAGTCGTTGTGTTGGATTCAGATACAGATAATTGAATGCCGTTAACGTTCGCTTGGACATCGAGAATTTTGTTGATTTTTTTACCCATTTTCTTATAAACGTAAATGATAGTATTATCGACATCGAATTCCACCTCGAAAGCAGACTGAATATCATCCATCATTTCTATAGAAAATTTATCTCCAAAATTGTCCAACTTTTGGTCCGCGATGCCCGTAGCGTCAGGCATTATTTTATACGTAAATCCCGAGTCCTTGAGCGCGTGTTTCAGCGCATTTTCAAGTGATTGTGTACCTGAAATTATGTTATCAATGCGATGGCCTTGTAATCTCATAAGATATATGTGTGATGCAGTGACCGTTTTTGTCAGGCTTTCACCGTCTTGGGAAGTTTGAACATCGCGAATAAAATATCGTTGCGACCTATGGACTCTCTCATCGATGTATATAATATTCCGGCCTACTAATGCGTTAAAAGGAAGTTTATTCGCTTCTTCAAGTGAGTAGGTAAAAGTCAGCTCTTTTTTACCGGTTGTTGCGTCGGTAACGCGTGGAGCAGCATCGATCAATTCGTATTTTTGCCCCGTTTGTTTATCCTCGACAAACATTTGATTCACGCGACCAAACCTCCTTTACTTGTAATAAAAACGCGTAATAAACTGCAAATCACTATAAGTCGCATTAGAGATGGTAAATTCGTTTTTGCCAGGCGATAGAGTCGGGAACCTTCCCTGCTTACTTACAATCGAGGACCCTTTGATTACATATTGTTTATTCAATGTTAGTAAATCACTCTCTTTAAATGTCCCTAGCAACTTTACGCTTTGATCTGTTGTTTTATTGGTAATCACGATATCTTTTCCTTCAAAATACATACGGACATTGTAATCATGTTCGATCGGTGATAACCTTACGTCTCCGAAATTGTAGACGTTGAATCTTTTAAGGTTGGTAAACCTATATTGAGGGGTATCGAACTCACCGACGTTCATTCCTAGACCGTAGTGTTCACCATTTAAATCAACCGGAGTTAAACTATTAAAAATGGACTCCGACAACCCTTGTACAGCGGTCAGACTAAAGGTAATCGTTCCCCATGTTTGATGAGCGTTCTGTTGTACTGAGAAACTATCATCACACGTAACTAGCCAGCGCTTGTGCGGCTCATAAGTACACGTCACATAGTACGGATCTTCTTTTACGAAAAGATTGTAAATATCGTGACGGTATGTGTAAAACTGTTGCGCGTTAGCTACATCCAACGCAAGCTCGACCGATATTTTTCTTTCGGTATACCGTCCCATGTTATCTTTCCTCGGAATTAATATCCCATTTCGATAAGGTAACGTAGTAGATTTGCGTTCGAAAACCGGAGAATCCGGCGTGAAAGATAAAAGACTAACGCCCGGAAGAGACTCGCTAACCGGTACGCCGTCAACTATTAAATCCAGCTCTTTCATTAGTAAGCCCCTCCCGCAGCGAAAAATCTATCGTTTTGAATTTTTGTACTTCGCGCATCCATGATTTTTCCGACCTTCTTAGAATCAAGGTAAACGTCCGGGTTCTTGCTAGCGATTTCCGCTAGATACGCGTTTTGTTCTTCGAGCAATTCGATTTGACGATCTTGACGAACAATGATCGGATCGAGCGATTGAGCCTGCGGAATACTTTGCGCTGGGATTCCAAGCTCACGGCCAGCTCTAGCCCAAATCCCGATACTTCTTTCGCGATATTTAGGGTCCGTCGTGATGATATGTTCGTCATACCCTCTTTCGTTCAAAGCCGCAAGTTTTGCGCCGCCGGCTCCCGGCGATACTCCACCCGCAGCATACCCGACATATCCGCCGCCCCGGGCCATTGATCGCAAGCCCGGATGTTTTGATATGTCTCCGTATCTCGCTTTGATGTAGTTGATGGCCGCAAGAATGTTGTCTACGGGGTTTAAGATGTTGTTATGCCCCGGAAACTTATAAGCGTTAAAAGTAGACGGGATAGTCTGCATCAAACCTTGGCTCGGATGCCCGGCCTTCGCGTTAGAATCCCAACGATTGATAGCGTTTGGGTTCCCGCCACTCTCCTTCATAGCGATTGTCATGAGTCCTGACGCCCACGATGCCGGAACCTTCGCGATCTCTATGGCTTGAGCAACCCAACTCTTTACACTGCCGCTAACTTTTTCGCTGGCGCCGGTAATGAGAGATCCCATACTATCGATCAAAGGTTGAATCGCTTTCGATGCCAGATTCCCGATAGCTTTTAGCGGGCTTCCGCTATTTTTAGTGAACCAAGACGGGATTAGGCTATCTGCAATTCCGAACTTATCAACCGCTTTATTCCAAAGGAATTCCGGACCTTTCATTATCCAATCGAAATACTGTCCGACACCGCCTTCGTAACCTGGGAATCCATATGATTTGAGCAATCTTTCGGTATGCTTATTCGGCAAAACCGAGGTCCCTCGCGGTAGATCGTGAATTAATTCCGGACCGTTCGTACCGACCATATAAGTACCGACACCTGGGGAATGCGCTAATTCCGGACCTAACTCACCGACGATTGCAGGACCGCCGGGATGCCCGAACTGTGACGTTCCTCTCGCGTATTGGGAGGCGTATCCGCCGTTACTGTGCGTCTTCTTAAATGAAGCCTTAGAGGTATCTTTTTTAGGTTTTGATTTCTTTTCCCCACCTTTAAAAAGCCCCATGATCCAGTCCCACGCTTCACCGACTTTATCCATCATTAATTGCCAGCCGTTTTTTACGCTTCCTGTTTCTTCGTCGATTTCATCCGCATGTTCACCGGCCTGTGCCTTGGCTTCTTTTACAACTTTTTTGTGCATATCTTTTGCCTTTTTTACAGCCTCGTCACGTTGACGCTTTGCTTCCGAAATCATTTTGTCGGCCTGCTTTGCGCTGATAGAACCGGTTTCGTCACGCTCCCGGACAATCGCTTGCACAGTTTGATCGTACTTTTTGTTCGCTTCTTTAACGGAACCATCCCGAGCTTTAATGCTGTTTTTAATCGTGTCCGCAGCCTGACGAGCCGTGATATTTTTCGACTCGTTTTTGAGCTTGCTCATAATAGCCTTCTGTTCTACCTCGCCTTTGCTCATGGTTTTTACAGCCGTGTTCATCATATTCTTTTGAATATTATTGATTTGGTTTCGCTCTTTCTGCGTTATTGAGCGTTTCTCCGAGGCGGCCCTATTTAATATTTCTTTTATTTTTTGTTGGCCTTTATCTACAGATTGAGTCTGCTCATTTTGCTTCTTTTTCACGTTGTTTAAAATTGCATTTTGTTCCTTTTGACTCAGGCTTTTGCTGGACGCAAGAAACTTACTCAGGGTTTGGTAGCTTTGGTTCCCTTTTGTTTCAAGGCTTGTTTTGATCCGGCTGCCCATCTGATCAAAATTCTTAACAATACTATCCGCCGTTTTCTTAGACACTGTTTCGCCTGACCACTGAAGCTGATTAAGCTGAACGGTAGCCTGATCGTTTAATTTCTTGTATCCCAGAACCGCTTTCGTTGTTGATTCCGAAACTTTGTCTCCGAAGCTATCAAGCGCAGGAATTGACTCTTTTTTCAAATGGTTATAGAGATGATAGCCGCCTTCAGCAAGTAGACTTATTCCGGTAATTGCCAATCCAACCGGACCACCAAACGCAGCGAACCCGACGCGTGCGATCCCTGCAATCCTCGCGACACTTCCGAGGTTCTTTACGAGACTGAGGGCTCCTGCGCCAAATCGAGCGAACATACCAGTCGCTTGAGCTGCACCGCCGCCCAAAGTTTCGGCTGCCGCTGTTGCTGTTCGTGCGCCCCCGCGAAAATTAAAGAGTGATTTTGTCCCTTTAATAATCTCAGGCGCGAACATAGTTGCAATACTAAGGACGCCACCCCATTTGCCACCAAACAACGATAACGCTACGCTTGCCGCTGATGAAGCTCCACGCATACCACGAAGACCGCGAGTATTACGAGATAATGCCGCGCCGCTTGCATTCATTTGTACGGCTGCCGCTGTGTTCGCGGCCGCTAATTGTGCCGTCGAAGTCCGAGTCAGCGCTGCCTCTGCCCGATACCGCCCGAGTGCCGCAGCGCCTCGTCCTAAAGCCCCGACGACGGTGCCTACACTAGAAACAACCGCACCTAGCGCAATTACCAACGGCGGGAAAGCTGCGGCAGCTAATCCAGCGATAACGATCGTATTCTGCATAGACGGAGACAGGTTTTGAAACCAATTTGTAAAGTCCTTAACGGCTTCCCCGCCCTTCTTAAGAGCCGGCTCAATTTTATCGAGTAAAATTTCACCAAGTGGGATCAAAATATACTGCAACTGTCTGAAATCCTGGGTAACACGGTCCCCGAAGTTGTCTTTCAAAGCCTTTCCGGCCCTATCTGTAGCGCCCTTGACATCTCCGAGCATATCCTTAGTAGGATTCATCGCGGTAACCACTTTCCCCCGCAAGTCTTCCCATTGTGTACCGAAAAGAGCAACACCGGCCTGATCCTTTTCTAATGGGTCTTTCATGGCCGCTAAGGCGGATACGGTTGCCATGAAGGCTTGCTCCCCTTCTTTTCCACCTTTAGCGATAGCTGATCCCATCTTGTCAGCATCCAGACCAATCGCTTTAAAGCCTGCGGCAGTCGTTTTTGAACCGTCCTGGGCACGGATATTAAACTCTTTGACCGCATCCCCAACCTTATCCATGTTCCAAGCGCCACTTTGAGCGCCCTGAATCATGATGTTAAACATGCCATCGATAGAAAGGCCCGCAGATTTAAACTGAGTCGAATATTCAGAGATGGTATCTAAAAGCTCATTTGAATAATCGCCGCCTTTTTGCGCAGACACAGTGATGTAATCGAATGCTTTCCCCGCGTCAACACCGAAATTATCTATCAAGGCTTTGGCTGCTCGGGTGCTTTCAGGTATTTCAAACTCGAAAGTATCCCGGAGAACATAAGCGCGTTTTGTCGCCTGCTCAAGTTCTTCACCCTTCAGACCTTGAAGATTTTTTCTCACATCGATAACACCTTGGTTTGCTTCTTCGAGCGATTCACCGAAGCCGCTAACCCACACATCTTTTGAAATATTGGCGACTTCCCGTGCCTCTTCTTTCGTCATGTTCAAGGAAGATGAGATCTTTCCCTGGGCTTTTTGGAAATCAGCCGCGGATTTAAGGGCCATGCCCCCAATCGCAGCGATAGGAGCCGTAATACCGGCGAACCCTACCTTTCCAATCGTCTGCAATCGTTGGCTTTGAGTCTGAAGACGTTCACCATATTCTTGCAAACTGTTTCCGGCGCGAGTCCACGCTGAATTTTGCGTATTGATTTCGAGGGTAGTCCGCTCAAGTTGCCGGCCGAGCTGATTATACGTTGCGATTTCATTATTGATTCGCTGTGCCAAACGTAAGGCAACTTGTGAATTTTCGCCTTTCTCACGTGCAAGTTGAGCGTATTTATTCCGCATCTGTTCGATCTTGGCGGACTGTAACTCATATAGTTTAGACAGCCCTTCCTGACGCTCTCGCAATTTATCGCTCGCATTTCCCAACAAACCGAACTGTGATGCCGAAGCCTTCATCTCGCTTCGTACTAGCGCCATTTTTTCTTTTATGTTGTCGACGCCTGTCGAAAATCCGTTGTCATCGAACCCGAGGCGCATTATCATATTGCCTAAAACTTCATTCGCCATACTCTCACCTCCCGTCTAAAACACATGATCTATAGGAACCGTTTTGATAGATGCTCGCTGCCGTTTTTTCTGCTCAATCGGATCGTTTAGCTTCTGCTGACGCTCTAACAGACGAAAAAAATAAGAGTAGTCGCCTTCATCGATTTGATGTAGCGACCACCCTTGAGCCATAAGTGACAAATAAGTGTCCTGTATGTTTTCTATTGCTTCGTCGATTGTGATTCGGCGATCAGCTTTTCCAGCAACTTTCCCATATCTGCCTCTTCAGCGCGCTTTTCTAATTCCTCGCGGGAAGGGTAGCCGAGAATATTAACACCGATAATGTCATAGATTACATCCATATGACCGATTGTATTAAGTCCGTTTTCTAAATCTGTCTTTGTAAACTGCTTATCGAAAGCCTCCACGATTAGTTTAAATTGACGATCTAAGAGCTCGATAGGATCGTGATCCGGGTTCTGCGCATATTTTTCGATATCCAGCGCCTCGCGCTTGATTTTAAACTTCACGAAATTTTGTGTGAAAGTTTTGTCCTCTCCCTTAATTCTAAGAGTGATTTCCATTAAGCAGCACCCCCGGTAGTATCAGTTGTTGGTGTTGAACCGGATTCTTCAAGTTTTTTCACATCGAATACTTGATCGAAGAATGTAGACTCGAATTCTTCAAATCCTGCAACACCGCTGTCGCCGACAATTTTAAAGACTTTATCGCTTCGTTGGATGAATGTGCCTTCGATCTCATCTGTTTGGAAATCGACTTTATCCTCAGAAGTCTTACGGTCTTCTGACGGCAGACCAAATCGGCCTTTTGTAAGCCACACCATACGTTTATTCCCGTCTTCTTTCGTTCCAGTGAATCCGAGCGCGACATAAGGTGGTACGGCATCCTGTTTGTACACGATAACGCCTTTTACTAGCTTCTGCCCTGTAATATCCGCTAGTACTTCCATAGGAATCTCCGAAACACCCAAACTTACTTTGGTTTCTCCGATTTGTGATTTAGCAATAATCGGTCCGTTGTTGGCATAGAGCGTCCCTGTTTCTGTTGCTGTATCTACTTTCGCAGAAATAACGGGCGCGAAATCTTTAACTTCGCCATACTGAATATCGCCTTTTTCGTCCTTAATCAATTTTGCATATACTAAATTTTCAAGACCAACGGATACACTACCCATTTATATTTTCCTCCTTTAGTTTTACGGTTGTTCTATAAAGCAGCGCTTTCCGAAAAGCATCACGCTCGCTCTCATCGAAAGATGATGAAGTGACTCTTCGGCACCTTAGCGCCTTCATTTTTCTATCAACGGCCGACTGGATCGGTCCTATGTCGTCATCAGATTTGATCCATATATTCACTTGCAAATCGATATCACACGCTACCGCCTTGTTATCCCAGTAATGCGTGTCTACGTTTTCCATTTCAACGACAAGAATATGAGGAAAAGCGACCGTGAACTCTTGCGGAAAGTTACCCGCAAATACCCGGTCGCCTGTCATCTCTTTTATATTTGGATCGTTCTTTAGTTCTCGCGCAATGATCGGTTCATAATTAATCATGTACCTATCCCCTTACGCAGTTTTTCAGCGATCGCCCGCTGAATAGCATCTCTCTTTATGTTGTAAGCTCTAGTAATAAACGGATTTCCTCTTACAAATTTTCCGTTTTTAGCAGTAAAGCCATCGTGTGTGAAACGAGCACGCCAAGCCGTTTTTTCGGATGGCCCGATGTCATAGCTGATTGAGCCGGGGATCGGCTGATCCCTCTTTGGTGTTTGCCTGATTTTAATATCATCGCGAATGTGTTCATGGTTAATGTCGGAGACGGGTACTTCCTGACGGATTCCATCGGCGAGTACTTTAGCTCCGGCGCGAAGTGCCTGCGACTGTGTTTTTTTCGCGTCTTTTCCTATCTGCTGAAGCCTGCGCTCGATTTCGTCAATGCCGTCTATATTAGCTGAGATCCGCATCGTCCCACCCCACACATTGCAACGTCAGTAAAACTTGATCCTGAAGATCCGGGATTGTTTGCTCAATCTTGTACAGTTTCCCTTTAAAAACTACTCGCATAACGCCAGGCTCTACGCCTTCGCGATAACGAATACGGAACCATACTGTATTTTCTTGGTGCTCTGCTGCGGCCTGAATTATCCAGCGTCCCCGAGGCTGCATAAGCTCTGCCCAGGGTCTAGCAAAAAGCACCCATTTAAATTCCGGTTTCATTGTTTTCTCGTTTTGACCTGCGATTCGTTCCTCAATACTAATCCGATGGCGGAGTTTTCCTGGATCGAAACCCAAATTACTCACCTCAATTGCAGAATAATGCCAGAGATTTTACTTCCGCTGTTTGCAGTAGTCCTATTCTCGTAGGCATCTGCAACAAAAATCAGGACTGCAAGCTTATAAAGCTCTGATTCTTTGTCTGTCACGCCCGCATTGTCCATGTGCTTCTCAGCCGCGGAAATAAAAAAGGAGACGAGGTTGTTGTCCTCATCTCCGTCAATTCTCAAGTATTCTTTTGCCTCTTCTAGCGAAATAGCCATCGTTATTCACCCGCCGGAGCCGGTTCGTTAACCGTAATAGCCACCGTTTTCTTGACTGTAGGCTTAACCTTGGACGCAACTGTGATCGTTGTTGTACCCGCTGCTTTAGCCGTTACTAAACCGGAGCTAGATACGGTTGCTGTTGCGGTGCTGCTAGACGTATAAGTCAGGCCTTGGTCGGCGCCCGAAGGCGAAACGGTTGCGTTAATCTGGTACGTGTCACCAACATTTAACGTCTTAGATGATTCCGTTACATTAACGCTTGTCGGCTCGGTCGCTAACGTGGTTACCGAAAGCTCTTCGCTAAGAGGTGATGGATCGCCAACGTTAGGGATTGCGCGTACTTGGTATTTATACGTCGTCTGCTGCTTCAATCCGCTGTCTGCGAACGATGTGCCTACGCGGGTTCCGATAGATACGCCGTCTCTATACACTTCGTATTCTTTAATGCCCCCATTGAAGGTCACGGCGTCCCAACTAAGGGACACCGATGTGTCTTTAGGAGTCGCCGTCAACCTTTGGGGCGCATTAGGGCGCAGTTACAACGGATGCAATACGGAATGCTGATTTAAGTTTGATTTTGTGATCGAACCATGCAGTCAGAACGAATAGGTTTTCGCCTGTGCTGATATCTTTGTCGCTTTCGTAAGTGATCGCAGGATCGTAGTTGAAGTGAGAGTAACGGAAATCACCAACGATTGGTTTAACAGCAGCGTCAGAGAATACAACAGGCTTACCGATGATTTGCTCCGGTTGAGCGCTGTAAAGAGTAGCGCTTCCGTTTGCAAGTGTTTCGATAATATCAAGGTAATCAGAGTAGCGCATCATAACTTTTGCGTTGTCGCGGAAGTCTTCAGCAAGATCGGCGATAGCTGCTTTGATTGCTTTATACGTGTTCTCTGCAGAAACTTCTTTGATGCCGGCACCATAGAAAGACATACTCTCTTCGCCAGCTTTCGGAGTCGTGGCGAAAGAAACTTTCTTTTCTTTAGCAGCTAATCCGGATTGAAGTGCGCCTTCAACAGTTGCGACTAAAGCAGTGTCAGTGGCTGCGAGAATAGTTTCAGACACTTTCGCTTTAACTTTAAATTTATGGCGGCCAAATGTAACAATATCGCCATCAACTTCAAGTTCTTTAGCAGTCTCTAAATCTTGGACAAAGTCATCATCATCTAAAGTAAAATCAACTTTAGGGATTTCTAGGTTAGTAACGCTTGTATAAGTTGATACCTCACGCAATGGGTTCTTTACAAAAGGCTCGTGGATAAGCTCTTCAGAAACTGTTTTCGGAAGTAATTTTTCTCCGCCTGTTCCGTTATTATCACCAAGAGCTGCACGCACTTCCTGCGCTGGAACCTCACGGCGGATTGCAGCACGGATGAGTCCTGCCTTTGCAGCCATTTTGCGTACAGATGCGTCAGGGCTTTCAAGACCGGCACTAGCTCCAGCATTCTCTTTCTCCATTGCTGCTTGAATTTTAGCTTTTTGCTCTGCTTCTTTAGCGTCATGCTGATTTTTTAAAATGTCATAACGAGCTTGTAGTTCTGATTTTCTCTGTTTAAGAGATTGCAAGTCTTCCATGCTTGCTTTAGGATCAGCAGCCTTATTTACGATCTCCTGATCAATAGATGCCAATTGAGAACCAACAGTATTTAAATTTGCTTTCAGATCAAATAGTTCCATTAAATAATTCCTCCATCATTTTTCAATTTGAGTAAATTCGTTTGTGCTTCCGCGATAAGCTGCTCACGGAACAGGCGCTCTTTTTCCGCCTGCTTTTCGTCCTCTTTCGTCTGATTAAGAAGTGATTCCGGAGTGTTCCGGTACTTCGCAAATAACTGCGTGTCTACTTTCGCAACGGCAGCGCTAGGAGCTTCGATAGAATCGCACAGCCCTAAATCGAGGCATTCTTGCGCCGACAGCCACGTTTCTGCGTCCATAAGTTCGATCAAACGATCACGATCGAGTTTTCCGCCTGCTTTTTCGAGGTAAGCTTCGATAAGACTTTCGCGAATGTGATCCATGTCGTCAGCCCACTTACGAAGCTCTTCAGCGTTTCCGTTGACGGTAATGATTGGGTTATGAATCATCATCATCGAGTTTGCGGGCATAAAAATAGTGTCACCGGACATTGCGATGACACTTGCGATAGAGGCTGCCAGCCCGTCGACATAGACGTTAACACGGGCTTTGTGCCGCTTTATGATGTTGTAGATCGAATTCCCTTCGAAAACAGAGCCGCCTGGCGAATTAATATAAATATTTAGCGCAGATACTTCGCCAAGTCCGTCTAAATCCTCCTTGAAAGTTTGCGCAGTCACTTCGTCTCCCCAGAACTGGGCCGAACTGATTTCACTGTAAATGTAAATTTCGCCTGTTTTAGCGTCATTCTTCGCCGCTTTGATTTCCCAGAACTTCTTTATCGTCCTCACCTCCTTTCGAGTCCTCGTTATCATCTTCGTTAATTTCTAACGTTGGAGGCGCCGGCGCATCAGCCGATGTGATTTTCTGTTGCGCAACCTGGTCGATTGGGAATAAGTCTTTGCTTAAATAAAGCGTGTCTCCGCCCTCTTCCGGCGGTAAATCCTCCCATGCACGTACCTCGTTCGGCTTAAACCAGCCGCTCCGGATGCCTTGTTGATAGAAATTACCGCGAGTCTGCATGTCCCCACGCAGTAACGCGTTCATACTAAACTTAAAATAATAACCGGACTTGCGTTCCTTTTCGGTCAGCAGCTTCCGGTTGAATTCTTTTTCGTATTGAGTTGCAATAGGCATTAGCGTGCCTTGTACATAATCGATATAAAGCTGCTCCATATTGGAGACGCTGCCCTGTGTCTCACCGAGCATGTACAACGGAATGTTAAAAACCTGCGCGACTCTTGAACGTGTCACTTTTTCGACCTCAAACGCCTTTGTATCGATGAATTCCTTCTTTAATTCGCGTATTTTTACCCCCGGTTCCTGAATTAAGAGGCCACCATTGTCTTTATAAAAACTTTTAAAGTTCTCTAACATCTTTTCTTTTCGTGTATCGTCGAGCTGATTCGCCAATTCCAGGATGAACGATATCTTTGCCCCATCCATCTGTTCTAGGCTGAATAGCCGGACGTCTCGATCAAAGTCGAGAGCGTTCCGCAGAACCTTTAGCGGCGAGATTCCTTTCAATCCGTCTACCGACGTATATTTAACATGGATCATGTCCATGTTGTGAACGAAATAATTTCCGTTGTCTCCTAAAATCTCGTACCAAAGTTCGCGAGTAGTCTCTTCAATCACCGGCTGCACTCTCGAAGGGTCCAAAACCTCTAATCCGACGACTTCATAGCGCATTCCGTATCGTTTTATTGCGTAAGCATTACCGTATACGGCCCGATGCGTCTCCAAAAGGCCGATAAATTGCCCGGATGTCATGTTATGATTCGGCGCGTATGTCAGAAGCTCGGAAGCCTGAGACTCAATCGGTTGATAATTTTTATACGCCTTGATCGGTAGGCTTGACATTGTGTTTGATAAGCGCGACACAGCCGAGAAAACCGTTTCGTTGTCAACCAGCGTATGTTCTCCGTAATTTCCTAGAATAGTAGCGCGAGGAATAAACCAGTGTGTTAGATCCCTTCTCGTTTCTGCCTTGACATCGGATGGTTTGCGAAAAAAGTTCCGAACATTGCTCCAAAAGCCCAATTTCTCACCTCCTAACCGTTTAATAGATCGCTAATTGAGATAAATCCGACGCTTCCGCCCTCAACCGGCTTCGTCATATCGAGATAAACCTGTGTATGCGCGTTCAGAAAAGCCGCAAAGCCATCGATTTTCCGGTACCTCGTTTGTTTAGTCGGCAACCAATTACCGTTCCGATCTTCGACGAGCTTGACGTTGTTTAGATACCATGTGAAAAGCTTGTTTTCGTTGTAAACGACGTTTCCGTCAAGCAATAATTCTTTGATATGCTTTAACGGGTCACTCAACGTGATGTATCCCTGCCGCACGACTTCCGTTTGAAATCCGTAGTTTTGAAGATCATGAACCAATCGCATTGCATTCGCCGGGTCAAACGTGATCTTATCGATCTGATATTTGCGCGACATTTCAACGAACCAGTCGTAAACGTACTCATATTCCACGTATTCGCCCGGAATAATCGTCAAATATCCGTCATCTTGCCACTCTCGGTACGGTATTTTCTCGTTATCTTTCTCGACTTTTGCCGCCGGAACCCATGAATGAGACAAAACAAAAACGCGATTATCCGGCAAAATAAATTCCAGACACGCGCTCGTAAAGTCTTCCGTTTGTGATAAGTCGAAGCCGCCGATACATCTCATGCCGCGCAGTTCTTCGATATCATGATATTTGTTATTACGTTTTATAACTTCGAAGTCTACAAAGCTTTGCTCGCCGTTATCCACGAACATATTAAACTGCTTCGTAATCCAGTCGTTTCTCTCTTGCGGGATGTCGCGATCCGACCGGTAATCCTGAACCATTGTCGGAAGCTTCATCGTTACCCCCATATTCGGGTTCGCTTTTATCCATTCAGTCGGCTGATCTATCTCCTTTTCGTCGTCTAATTCCGCAATAAAGTAGAATTTTCGGTCCTGTTCATTCGATCCTTCAAGAACGTCGGAGGCAACTTCGTAATATTCAACTAACGGGCCGTCTAAAACGTACCCTGCTGTCGTAATATAAATAACCATCGGCTGTCTTCGTGCAGACCAGGAGCGCTTGATTACGTTTATCAGCTTAAATCCTTGGAACTCGTGTATCTCATCAAAAATGCCGAGGTGAGTATTAAGTCCGTCAAGCTTTTTACTATCGGATGCTCTCGGCTCAATACGACTCAAAGACTTCATATCGAATATTCCTTTTTGGTTTTCCTTCATATTTCTCCGAAGTGCTGGCGACTTCTGAACCATCGCCCGGCTTTCATCGAAAAGTTCACCAGCCTGCTGCTTCGAGTTGGCTAAAACGTAAACACGCGCCCCCGGTTCGTTATCTTTTGATATCGCAAAGTTTGCTAATCCGCTAATCATCGTCGTTTTACCGTTTTTACGGCCAATAAAAACCAGGCCCTCGCGAAATCTCCGCAACCCGGTATCACGATGCACCCACCCGTACAGTGAGCCGATTACGAAATGTTGCCACGGCTGAAGCGTTAGATTGGCGTAATCACCTTTTGACGGTTTGCAAAACTTTTCAATGAACCGAATTGGTCGGTGTCCTTTTTCGATATCAAATACGTAAGGAAATTCGTCAGTACCAGCACGCTCCAAGTCTCGTAGGTGACGTTTACACGCCAAAACATTTTTCCGACTTGCTTTAATTTCTCCCGCAACAACTTTCTCCGCGTAAAAGGTTGTAAGTAGATTTTCGGCCGGTTTTTCGCATATAAATCCGGCCATTTTTTGCGTTTTTAGCCAGTTTTCGAACCATTTTTCGAGCTCCGTAGGGCTAGAATTCGTCGTAATCGTCGTCATTTTCACCACCACCCGCGTTTAATTCTTTGCGCTGTGCCGGCGTAAGATCGAGCGATTTCAGAAGATTGTTTAACGTCGTCACCGTCTTCGTAAGCTCAATCGCTAACGGATTTTTGACGAGGTTTTCCGCGCCTGCTTTGTTCGTATGCCGCATCATTAAAGGGTTTTCGGCTACTTCCTTTTTTAGTCGGCGGTAAAACTTATGAGTGTCGACGTAAAGTTCGATCAGTTCTTCATCCGATTCTTTATATCTGTCACCGAGATATTCCCGGATTTTTTTCGCTGTCGGTACCGCCATTAAAACACTCCTTTCATTCGGGGAGACCCCCCTTTAATGTAAAATTTCTGGTCGCGCAACAAGCGAAGGGGGCCCGCCGGTCCCTTGTATTTTTGTTTTTTAGTCCAGAGGGGAGGGGGCTATATTTCAGGGTTAGCCTCTGTCTTTACAACTCTAATTTTTCTCTGTTTCCTCTCTGTTTTGGCACTTTTCTGTCCCTTCTCCGGATGACGTTTGTTATGGCAGGGATTGCAAAGACTGACCAAATTTGATGCGTCTAAAGCTAATTCAGGATATTCTCGCAGCTCCTTTATGTGGTGTACAGTCTCTGCTTTAGTGATCGTTTTATTTGCGAGACAGTCTTGACACAGGTGATGGTCGCGCTTGAGTACTAAGGCTCGGCACTTAGCCCAGGCTGTAGACTTATAGAACGCTCGTGCTTCCAGGTCACGCTTATGTCTGTCGTAGTAGTTACTCATCGCCTTGCCCCCGCCATGAATCTCGATAGAGTTAGCGCCGGCCCCAGTCGTACTAGTCTGGGCTTACAGAACGGACGGCCAGCCAGTTGTATAAATCCAAGCTCATAGTCGCGTTCCTTTCGTTGCTCTCGTAGGTATCTATAACGCTGCTTACGTTCCCTATTCACAGGCCTTCTCTCCTTTCACATACTAAAGCGCCAATTACTCTACAGTGACTAACCAATCCGGGACGCCCCCACCAATACCGTTGCACTTTGTCTTTATCTTTTATATAAGTTCTTTATCGCGATAAGGTATTTAATAGCCTACTAATATCTGCGTATCCTATGAGCGCAAGCGAATAGATCGCTATTATTTTGTTTCTCTTTTACGTATTGCTCTTTTACTTCTTTCTCTTTTTACAGTCCGTCCTGTGCATACGATCGATAGTATGTCCTGCGCATATTACCGGTAGTATGTCCTAGGCATACTATGCGTCAAATCAACGTTTGCGACGCTTCGGCAAGTACACGCTAAAGTCCGGTCGCACCGTTTCGCCGAACTCATTAACGATATATCCATCGTCAGTTATGTGCGGACAGAACGACGGAAAGTACCACTTGAAACGCTTTGTCCCTTCGTAATGTCCGGTCGTCCGTATGATCCCGTTAGTCTCTAAGATCGCGGCCAGCAGATTAATCCGGTTACGATCGACGCGAAGGTGCTGCTGAATAGTTTCGTAGTTTAAGAAGCAAGCGCCGAACCTATCGTTAAGGCTTCCGTCACTGCGCGTATAGTTACCGTCGATATACGATTGCAGCAGAAAGTAAAACGCCACAACATCGCGAATCTCAGGCTTTCGTTTGTAATCGGCATAGACTACGTCATAAGCTTCGTTAATTAGGCGCGGAAATACCTTGCGCATAAGCTCCCGACTGTATACCTCGAACCCTTGCGGATTGTCTAAGAGCGCGGCTTTGTCATTCGGCATTGGCTTGCGGTCTGGTTGGTCTCTGTTGTTCAGCGCTACAACGTTACTCATCCGCCCCCTCCTCAACGTAAATAACTTCGGCTGCATTATCGATAACCCATCGAAAATGCCGATCGTTTACAATCGGATTATCTGCGCAACCTGGCAGCATAAATAGCGATATGTTTTCCGGATTTATGCCGTCCAGTACGTAAGGATTACGCGATACAAATTGCGTGTACTTATAGTTCGGATACCTCGTTTTCACACGTTTCCACATCGTTTTGGCTTCGCTAACGGTCCGTCCTACAACGAGAGCGCATCGCCATTTCTCTTTCGGTTTAGGGCCGTCGGACAGAGCGAAAAAGGCTTGGCGCAATTGATCGAGCTGTTCGTCGTATTCATCGCCTGCGGTAAGTTTAACGGTTATTTTACCGCTCATCAGCGCTCCCCCTTCCGGAAGATTTTCGTACTAGCCTCTTCGATCTTCTTACCGTCGACATAGACCGGAGGCGCAATATACTCCTCGCCGATATATAACCGCCCTGCCAGATGACCCTTCGCCTGTTCTTCCCGCAATTCAGCCAACGCCTTAGTCGCCGCCTTTGCCTCGCGTTGCAGCGCTTTGAGGCCGGTTATGGCTTCGGAAACATCAACGTTAACCTTTACGAAAAGATTGCCGTTTGACGAATTCGACATTGTTGATGCAGCATGTGCGTTTAACAAAGCTCTAAATCCCGCAATACTGTACGCCCTGCTCTGACTGGTCGGCATTTGATTTCCGTTATGATCCGTGCATATCTCGACATTGCCGAAATACCAATCCAACATCGCTCCTTTTTCGAGCTTACGATCGTTTTCAAGTGCCATTAAATTACGGAATGGATTGTTTAAAGTTAACGCTCCTTGACGTATGTTCACCGTCTCAAAATCACGGCTCTCTAAACACTCAGCAACAACCCGCCCGCCAAAAGGATCAATTCCAATCGATTCGATATCGTACTTTTGCGACTGCTCAACAAACCATTCCACAACCGGTAAATAATGAACGAAGTCGGAATCGACTACTTCCAGCTCGCCACTCTTCGTAAATTCACTCTCTTTACCAAACGTCAGATCTTCGCAAGTTAAACACCTCTTCGTGATCCACGAGCGATGAATTACATTAACACTTCCGTCGGATTTAAACGCCTCGATTACAGCGCTTGTAAAGTCGTTTGTTCCAGAATAATAAATGCCGCCTACAACTCGATCGATTGATTCGCGCTTTGATTCCGCCATTCACATCGTCTCCTTTTTCGTTTTTAAATACCGGGCTTGGTCCGCATCGTTGAGAGGCGTTCCGGCTTATTTATCGCAAGCACAAAAAGAGCGACCCATATTCGGATCGCCCTCGTTCTGATTGCGTTGGACTTAATAAGTCCTGTACTTACCTGATGTAGTGTATACCTTATGAATATTCGTTAACTGATTTCTTTTAAGATATATGTTTTCTGCTAGTCTACTATCTACGGTTAAAAAGTTTAGGCTATGCTGATTTGCTATCGCAACGTTCGCGGCGTCAGCTGATCCTAAGTCTTTGTAGAGCTTGAACTGCTCCATAACCGCCTCTCTGTTTCCGTCAATTACTAGAAAAACCTCATTATCTATTAACTCTTCTATGTTGCTGATAGTTTCATCGACCACTTTTTCAGGGTTGATGTTCGAAAAGTCTTCCTTAGGTTTCTTTCTTCGGTAAGACTCAAGAGGACGACCTGCTAGATGGGTTACCTCGTTAATAATTAATGGATTAACAAAAAGAAAAATCGCTTTACTGTTTTCATCGTCTTCATCAGATAAAATGTGAGTTTCAAAGAGGTTATTGACTGTGTTGTGCCAAGCATCATACTCATTTGCCAGAGCGAGTATAATGCCTGTGTCTAACAAGATTTTCTCTTTATTGGAAAACCCTCGAAAATTCCGATTAAAATCAATCTTTATCATATTTCCAGGAATCTCTGACCTTGTTCAAATCTAATTTTGATGATGAGCTACCGACGAATTTCTTTAATAACGCTTTTTTCTTTTTATCCAAAGGCTTGAAGGAATTCTTTGAAGCTAATGCGTTCATATCTTTCTCCCCCTCTTTTCTCATATACCCAGCACCTCCTGATTTGAATACAGCTTGTGCTAGTATATACCCTCTCAGGGAATATTATACCAGCTGTTCGCTATTTGCGAAAGATTTAAAAGCGCGAGTGGCAAATATTTTAGAAAATATGAGGGCGAAAGAGGCGAAGTCCGCCTGCCCAAACTACACTCGCATATATTTTGGGTAGGCGGACTTCTATCGGACCCGCGAATCCGGTAAACCGCAGGTAAGGAGGTGCCAGAGAATGCTGCTTTCAATCCTTGTATCCGCAAGACCTACGTGTCCTGACTGCGGAACGTACAGTAAAGACGGAAACCCAGCCACACTTGATACGTGCTCATTCTGCCAAGATATGAACGTATTGAATATTAACACCCGCCGCCTCAAGGTTGGGCAGCGTGGTTTTTCGGAAGGCAAGACCGGTTATAATCCTTCCGTGAGGCCGTTTCTGTTGCTCTTGTCAGGTTAAGCGCTCCGAACGCTCGCCTCTTATTTCGCGCGGTTTTCAATGACCCGTGTAAGGAGGTACGCGCCCGGTACGTATAAAATTACACGAAATTAGCGTTTCTAACCGTCACCCTACCGAATACCCTCGGCGAAGGCTAAG
>NZ_JBALMR010000026.1:0-12934 GCF_036963165.1 Bacillus sp. JJ675
TCCCATGTTTTATAAAGCAGTTCTGAGCCGTTTGTCTGCAAAAAATGAAGAGCTTCAGCCAAACGAAGCACCTCCTGCACTCAACAGATTTTCTTCTCCCCAAATCGATTCGTATACGATTTCGACGAGGCTCGCTCTTGTGACGATGCCTGTGAGGCGGTTGTGCTCATCGACGACAGGCACAAATTTGATGCCCCGTTTTAAAATTTTCCTTACGGCATCGCGAAGAAGCTCGTGTTTTTTCACCGTATAAATGTCGGTATGGACAACCTCGCCGACAAGCTTTGCTTTTCTGCGCATCTGATCGATGATTTCAACATCGACATATCCGCGAAACCGCCGCTTTTCATCGACGACAAGCAGCGAGTCGACGCGGTGCCGCCTCATGATCTGAATCGCCTCTGACAACGTTTTATCAGCCGTTACCGTGACGGGATCGGCATTCATGATCTGTTCCACACGTTCGATTTCGGGGGTCGATTGAATGAGCCTGTCTTTTCCGATAAAATCTTCGACAAAATCGTTTGCAGGGTACCGCAAGATGTCATCGGGAGTGCCGACCTGGACGATCTCGCCGTCTTTTAAAATGACAATCCGGTCCGCAAGCTTGATCGCTTCATCCATATCATGGGTCACAAAAACGATCGTTTTGTTTAATGTTTTCTGCAATTTTTTAAACTCTTCCTGGAGCGTGTCACGGGTAATCGGGTCGAGCGCGCCGAACGGTTCATCCATTAAAATTAACGGCGGCCCGGCGGCAAGCGCCCGCAAAACGCCGATTCTCTGCTGCTGTCCCCCGCTCAGTTCGTGAGGGTAGCGCTCCAAATATTCCGGACCCATATCAACGAGTTTTAACAGATCGCGCGCCCGTTCTTTCCGTTTATCCTGAGGCCATTTTAGCAGCTTCGGAACGAGCGAAATGTTCTCTTGAATCGTCATGTGCGGAAAAAGCCCGATTTGCTGAATAACATAGCCGATCTTTCGGCGAAGCTTGACGGCGTCCTGAGTCATGATATTTTCACCGTCAATATAGATGCTGCCTGACGTCGGTTCGATCAGGCGGTTGATCATTTTCATCGTCGTCGTTTTTCCGCAGCCGCTCGGGCCGATGAAACAGATAAATTCGCCTTTTGCGATATCCAAATGAATGCCGTTTACAGCTTTTTTGCCTCCTTTATACACCTTTGAGACGTTTTCCAGTTTCAGCAACAACTGCACCTCCACAATTTCGTTAAAAACATTAAAATCGTTAAATTTATTTTTGTTTTTTCAGAAAAATTTAACATTTATATTATAAATGATCATCTGAAAAACCTAAAGCTGATGAAGCAGCCATATTAGATGTGAAATATTTGTGAATGCAAGTGTCCTCTGTTCAACTGCCGTATCCTCAAGTTTGCTCCATATTCCTTTGGAATCCTCGTGAAATAAGCAATTTGTCACGAATAAGAAAACGGCTGTCAGCCATGTGACAGCCGTTGCTTTCTTAAAGCGGCTTCGCGTATATAATATAGCGCTGCGGCGCGTTTCCGATGTAAGAAAACGGATAACACGTCGTCAACACCAATTCCTCTTTTTTGTTTTGCAGCGTAATGATCGAAGTATCGTCTTGATCAACGATTTTTGTTTTGATGATTTCGTATGCATAACGGCCATACGGCGCTTCTACTTCCAGCCGGTCTCCGAGTTCAAGCTCCCCCGTTCTGCGAAAAACCGTGTCCCTGTGCCCGGAAAGAACAATTTGGCCGTTCTGCTTCGGGTAGTAGCTGCCTTTATAATGGCCGACGCCTTTTTCTAAATCTTCGGCGCTCGTACCTTCCACGATCGGCAATTCGGCTTTTAATCTCGGAATGTATAAAATGCCGACAGCTTCTCCTGTTGCAGGTTTGAACGATCCGGCAGACGATCCGTCAAGGGAGCCTCCCGCGGCGACCGACTTTTTGGCCTCTGTCAATGAATCTTCCGTTTGTCTGTTCGTGTCGTATATTTTCCAGCCGCCGTAAACGATAATCAATAAACCGGCTGCAATAAGCAGCAAGGAAAAGACCTTCATTTTCATAGATTGGATGACCCCTTTTTCCGCATATAAACCATTATACCGGAGAAAAGGAGCAGAATCCCTAAAAATAACGGCCTGTACAAATACGCAGCGGTATCCGGAAGGAAATGCCGGTTTTGTTCGTCATCGCTTCTTTTCCCCGGAAATATTCCGTCCGAATGTTTTGCTGTATGGCTGCCTTGAGAAGGCGTTTGTCTGCCGCTTAGTATGTCTCCGCCCCGCCCGGGCAAAAATCTATTTGCACCATTTGTCGGACCCGGCAAAAAGCCGGCTGCATCATCAGGTTTTTCATCTTCTCCGGGCAAGGAACCGTTCGGATCATCATCAGGCGGTTCACTGCCGCCGTTTCCCGGTTTCTCTCCCGCGCCTCCGTCTGCCCCGAGCTTTTTAATTCTCCCTTCGGAGGTATACGATATCGGTTCTTTAAAGCTTTTGATAAATTGCACCGTTGCCTCGATATCTTCTGGCCCTGTCACCGGGTTTTTTCCAAGCCGGGAAATCGGCTGATATTTGCTGCCTGATGCAGATGCCATAAAATGATTGACGGTTACCGTATAGGTTCGGTCTTTGTCAATCGGTGAGCCGTCCTCTAAGAGGATTTCGGCCGTTTTGTTTGTTTTTGGATCCCAGGTGTATGTAAAGCCGCTGATGCTGTAGTCAGGACCGTATACCGGAGAAATTTGCGCATCGATGATGTCATACAAATCCCTTCCTTTAATCTCAAGCTGGACCAGGACGTTTCCGAATGGCTGGATATTGAAAGCATCTCCCCATGTAATCGTGCCTTTTTTTAAGTCTTGGCGGATTCCGCCGCCGTTCATTAAGGCAAAGTCAGAGCTCATCGCATGCTTCATTCCATCGGCGATTAAATTTCCGAGCGGGGTATCCCCGTCGTTTGAATATCCGCCGGCCATATCATGAGCCGCCTCACCGATTTTTTCTCCGATGATCGGGCCGACCATCTGCTCATATTTTTTTAATATGCCGGCTGCAGCCGGATCGGGACTGATCGCTTCCTGGTTGACGTATTCCACTTCCGCCTTTTTTCGGACGATATCCTTCGTGTCCCTGTCGATTTCCAAATCAACAACACCAATCGCTTTGCCGTATTCGGAGGCTTGAACGATTAAAGCCCCGCCTGCCTCGCCGTTTACTTCTTCATGATTATGCCCGGCAAAAATCACATCTACTTCAGGATCCGCCTTTTTTGCAAGCTCGGCTGACTCACCCGTTACGCCGGTGCCATGTTGCGAAGCCGTCATATGAGCAAGCACGGCGATTGAGCGTACGCCTTTTTTCTTTAATTCACTAACGGCCTGATTGACAGCTTTTGTCTCATCGGTGAATTCGATGTCCTTGATACCGTCAGGCATTACCATATCGGCGGCAGACCTTGTAACCACTCCAATGAAAGCAACCGGAACGCCCTCCACGTCAAAAATCTCATACGGAGGCAAAAAGGCGGCACCGCTGTTTTTCAGCTTGCAGTTGGCGCAGACGAGAGGAAAATTCTGCCCGTCGTAGCCTTTCGTCCCTTTGCCTTCCGGATGCTCTCCGCCGCGCAGGATTCGAAGAAGCTCATCTGTCCCTTCGTCAAATTCATGGTTTCCGACCGTGCCCACATCAAAGCCGATTTCCTCCATGAGTTCGACCGTCGGTTCGTCTTGAAGCAAAGAGGATACAGGCGAGCTTCCGCCAATCATATCTCCCGCGTGAACGAGGAGCGTGTTTTTCCGCTCGGCTTTCCGCTCTTTTATTAAAGCTGCCGCATAGTCCATTCTGCCGAAGGTTCCGTCCGTTTGTCCGTCACCGTTGAGATCAAGCTTATACTGCTGATCGATTTTGCCGTGCAGGTCGTTCATGCTTAAAAGGCGCAAAGAGATATTTCCGCTGTTTTCCTTCTTCGTATAGCCGGCTCTTTCCGCTTCCTCTGAAGATGCGAAGAAGATTCTCCTTTCAACCGGAACCTCGCGCCATTTGTCAGGCGCTACATACGTTTTGTCCTCCGAGTCGCCGACATACCTTGTCAGCCCTTTCCCCTGTTCTCTTGCACGGAATTCAAACGGCAGTTCAAGAAGCGGGTCATCCGGGTCCCACATGCCAAGCCGCTCGTCTTTCGCTTTTTTGACCGCCTGTTGGAACAGCCTGTAGTCCGTCCAGCTGCTGACAGGCCAAATAAAATATGTCACAGCCAGCCCTTTTTTGACGAGTTCCAAATTCGTGTTTACGCCATCTTCTGTCATGACCTGGGCGAGCAGCCTGCCGTAGCTGTCCTTCGCTTCTTTGCCGACTTTTACGGTTACCTTGTCTCCGCTTGACAACATCGACTGCAAGTATTGTTTCGCACGGTTTCCGTGTTTCAGCTGGTTTTCATCCAGCTCGTTTTTTGGTGTATGATACGTTTCAGGCGTATCCATATTCATCAATCGCACCTTTGTCGTCCCGAGCACCGGTTCCTTCAAGTGGATCGTATCCCCGTCAACGACGCGGTCCACAACGCCTTCATACTCCCCTTCCGAAACGGGAGGCGGATTATCGATCCCGTCCAGCTTTTTGATGTCCTCCCGCTTTCTCGGCAGCAGCTGAAGCGTATCATAACGGCTTAAAATCCCAGTAACCTCAAACCATTTGCCTTGTTCAATCAAATGAACGGCATTCGTGTCTTCCATTACCCGGAGCGTCAGCGGGTTGTAGCTTGCATCGATCATCGTGATGTTGCAGCCTCCCCCAGCCGGGGAATCAGGCATTGTTTCAATAAATCCTTTTATTTTCACGAGGCGCCCTTCATATTGCTCTCCGATTTCTGCGTGTTTCAGTTCTTCTATGGTCAGCAAGTACGGATTCGGCAGAGTCGCACCTTCACCTGTTACATCGATTCCGCCGGGAGCGGGAATGATTTCTGTCAGCCCTTTATATGACGCGACTTTTCCAGTGACCGAAACGTTCATCCCTTCCTTCAGCTCCGGAAAATCAGCTTGGGAAGGAGAAAAAATGTTGATTCCCCCCGTATCGTCCTGCATGTAGGTTGACAGTTTCCCGCCGCCTATCGCAGACTGGTTCGCCGTGACGGTCCCTTTGATTGTGACGGTTTCATTCATGCGCTTGCGTGCTTCCGCTATCGACGTTACGTCCGGGCGGGAAGGTTCTCCGCTGCCCTCCGTCAGCTTGATGGATTGAACAGATTTTAAACCCGGGGAATGAAAATATGAGGAACGTTCTCCTTTGACGATCAGTTTTTTTCCGATAAGGTGCGGATTCGTTTTTAAGCCGAATTGGCTCCTGAATGCTGCGGGAATTTTAACGGGAAGTATATTCTCAGGCGATGTTTCATCTTTTTGATCAGCGATTGCCATGTTGTAATCATTCGCAAATGGGCCCGTGAATCTGTAGTTTCCTTTCGAAACGGTGTGGCCGACGACATACCCTTCAACATTAGCGCTTCCCGAGTTATTGCGGATCGCTTCCTTTACCGTTATCGGCTGCTCCTCTCCTCGAGAGACCTGCGTATACGGCGCGAGGAACGATGACGCCATAAACATTGCGATCACCGCCAAAGGCGCAAAACGCTTCTTTAACATTTTGACCATATAACCGCCCCCTTTTTTGTTGCTTCCTGTCAAATGTACCTGAGGTTTATAAAATCCATATAAGGATTTTGTAAACATTTTAAAAAAGAATGAGAACAGGGCTGACCTTATTCTCATTCTTTAGCCGGAAGTTTCAATGTCACCTTCGTTCCCTTGCCTTCTTCACTTTCAAAATGAATGCTTCCCCCGTGATTTTCGATGATTTTAAACGTAACCATGAGCCCGAGGCCCGTACCTTTTTCTTTCGTCGTGTAAAAAGGCTCGCCGAGCTTTTCCAGCGCTTCTTTCGAAATGCCTTTGCCTTGATCTTCAAAGGTAATGAAGACGCTGTCTTTTTCCCTGTATGAGCGGATGGAAATCGCTCCTTCGGCATGTTCCATCGCTTCGATCGCGTTTTTAAGAATGTTAAGAAACACCTGTTTCAGTTCGTTTGAAACTGCGAGAATCTCAGGAAGCTCCTCGCTCAGCTCCTTCTCGATCCGCACATTGTTCAAAACGGCTTGCGATTCCAAAATCATGCAGACATCGTTGAGGAGCGTGTTCACCTGAACCTGATCAAATGTCGCCGATTTTGTTTTCGCCAATACGAGAAACTCGTTGATGATCGACTCAAGCCTGATGAATTCCGACATCATCACTTCGGCGTATTCCTTCTCGTATGTTTTCGTCTGAATCATCAATTGGAGGAATCCTCTCAGCGATGTAAGAGGGTTGCGGATTTCATGGGCGATGCCTGCTGCAAGCTGTCCGACTGCTGAAAGCATTTCCGATTTGATAAGCATTTTTTCAGACTGCTTCTCATTCGTGATATCTTCGGAAATCTGCAGAATCTGCTGCACATTCCCCATCCTGTCCTCCACGGGAACGAGCGAAAACTGCTCCCACCTGTCTCGGCCTTTCTTATCTTGATAATGAATCTCGCCGGACCAGGGCTGCTTTTCAGCGGCCAGTTTCCAACGGGCAGAAAGTTCATCACACATAAAATGCTGTTCGTACAAAGCTTGAACCTGTTCGCCGATGATCTCGACCTGTTCTTTTTCGATCAGCTGACAAAACCGTCTATTCGCATATTGGACGGTTCCGTCGACAGAAGCGATCAAAATATTGGCCGGGCTTCGTTCAATCGCCTGAGCGCTGATATGCAGCGCCTCATTCGTCATTTTCAGCTCGGTAATATTTGAAAACGTCATCACGATCCCCTTCGCATTTTCGCCCGAATAGGAAGGGATCATTTTAACGGCGTACCAGTCGCCGTTCCCCGCTTTTATTTCCTTTTGAATCGTTTTTTTCTCAACCAGCGTCCTTTTTAAGTCTTCCGTATAATCGGCATATTTGAACAGACCACTGAGATCGCCTATCGGTCTGCCTGTGTCACTCTGCTTCAATTTGAGCGTCTTTGCCGCTTCAGGAGTGAACCATTTCACGTTCAAATTCCCGTCCAAAAAAAGCGCGGCTATGTTCGTGTTGATCAGCAGATGGTCCAAATGGTCATTGAGGGAAGACAGCTCTTCAATTTTCCTTTCAAATGTCTGATTGATCGTGATCAATTCCCTGTTTGCGGTCATAAGCTTTTGATTGGCGGCGGTCAATGCTTCATTAGAAGCCTCAAGATCCTTTATCATCCGGTACAAATGCCGAATGTCGGGATGGGTCTGGTCTTCGTCATCTTCAATAGGCGGCTGCTTGTTTGTCCCCGTTTTTTCTTCTTTCATAAACAGCACGTAAAGCGTATGGTATTGGCGGGGGAAACGCTTCAGCTTCAAGGTGACGAAAGAAAGCTTTCCGTTCAAATAAACCGGAACATGATTGAACTCGACTTCCCTTTTTTCTTTTCTTGCCTTTTGCAAAGCTGAGCTGACAGGAACGGAGAGGCCGGCGGGAAAAACGCGGCAGCTGTTTCCTTTTGAACATTTTAAAAATTGATCTGCACTGACCGAAGACGCCACGATTTCTCCCCTGTCGTTGAGGATCAGGCACGGATTTACATACTGATCGATCAATGACAGATAGATGTCATCCAGTTTGTGGAATTCACTTAGTTCATGGATTTTTTTATATACGTCCGTTTGCACCTTTGGATACACAGTTTCAGCATCAGAAAATAAACCTGATAGTTTTCCGATTGTTTCACTTGAGCCCAGCATATAAAATCCTCCTTTTCTAAGCGCAAAATAAAAAAGGAAACAAACCTTTTTTTCTCAAGAATCATGATGAAAATAAATGCTTTGGCAGCTGATACGGTTTTTCCGGAGGGAGAATCCTTACAGATTAACGCGGAGAGGCGGTAAGGGATGTTAGAGAGTACACTTCCTTTCCTTCAACAAGCTTTCATGACGAAAAACCGGCCCGCTTCATAAGCTCCGAAATTTGGGGGAGCCTTCTGATTTGGGCACGATCATTTTTTACTTTCGCCGGCCTTTCGTCCGTAAACAAACGGGGGATCTGACATGGATCTGTCCTTAGATCCGGAGACCGCCATTGTTCGCGGGCTAAACCCTAAGGAGGATTCGGCTAATGAACCCTTTTTTATTTGTTCATCTGAACTACTTTATTCGACGGTTCGCACAAAATCCCTTTAAATCCATTCCAGCGAATACTCCTTTTTTGAATAAAAATGCAGGTTCAGACAAAAAATAACTCCTGTACTAAATTGAAGGAGGATACCACAATGGATCAGCAAAACCAGGATCAAATGCAAATCAACCAGGGCAACGAAGGAATGCAGCACATGAATCACGGAGGCCACGAGGTTTTTGACATGCACGAAGTGCTGTCCGGTATGATCGGCATCCTTGAGCAGTACATGATGTTCAGACAGCATGTCCAGGATCGTGAGCTGATGGACATTTTAGACAGACAGCATCAATTTATTTTGTCACAGTACAATCTTACGGCGGAGTGCTTCCGGACGGGACAAAAGCCAAGCCAGGAAACCGCTACTTATATGATGAAAGAGAACCGTCAATTCGTATACGGCTTAAAGGAAACCCAGCCGAAAAAGCCGAAGATGTCTCCTCAGCAAATTGATGATGCGTGCATCAGCAGCTTCATGCTCGGCTTGCTTAAATCAGGCACTTCGGCTTTGGCGATGGCTGCTCCGGAAGTGACAAACCCGGTTTGCAGAAGGGTGCTGGCAGACCAAATTCCGCATTATATTGAAATGGCCTACGAAGTTTTTGTTTATCAAAACAAGCACGGCTATTATCAGGTTCCGCAGCTCGCTCCCCAGGACATGCAAAAAATGCTTTCCCTTTACGCCCCGGTCCAAGGCCAAATGCAGATGCCAACCAAAGGCGCAGGGCAGCAGGGACCCATTCATTAACAAAGAAAACGGCATTGGAAGGCCCAATGCCGTTTTTTCTTCGTGATCATATTTTCGTCTAAACTCCTCTTCAAACTGTGATATATCCTCGTTGACGGCCGCTTTGAAGCCTTGTTCGAAGGTTTTGCCCTCCGCCGTTTCTTTCATGATATCGAGGATGACGCTTTTGCCTTTTTTTCTGACAAGCTCATCAATCATGTAATAGCTCTGCAAATAAATGTCCGCTTCATACTCCTCGCGCATTTTTTTCCATTGCCGGTCCGTCTCTAGTTTGGCAAACGGAACGACGGCCGGCAGCGCCCGCACATATGCCGTATCATGAGCGGCAGCCCATTCCGCGACGCCCTCATGAAACCAAAGCGGATAATCTCCCGGCTCAGATCCGAGCTCCCTGAGCTTTTCATGAAAGGCATAATGGGTATATTCATGAATCAGCACCCGCTCATAAAGAAAAACGGCAAATCCCTCTCCTTTGAGAAGGCGCTCCCGTTCCTCGGGAAGCAGTCCGATCATTCGCGCTTCGTCCGAATAAAAGCCTGTGATATTTGACAGCCTTTTTGACAGCCTTGAAAATGCTTCGATTTCCTTTCGGCTTGAAAAAAAGACGAGATCAATCCCGTATAAACGCAGGTTTTGAAACAGCGTCCGGCTGAGGTCTTCGGCATCGTTCAGCGTCTGTTTCGTCAGCTTCAGCAGAGGCTTTTCCTGATCTGAATAATACATAGTGACCTGGCGAAAATGAGTCATCTCCTTCGCCTTGAGCAGTCCCTGCGTTTCCGGGCCTCCGGAAACGGGGATATCGCCCGCCTTTTCTTGATGAAAAACGGCTGCAAACAATATGCCCGCCGCCAATAGAACGAGGGCCGCTTTCACACGTTTCCCCACCGCTGCACCCCCATTTTAAGAGTGTGTCTCTTACTTTATGCAGGGAACTCTAAATGTGTGCTTTCGGCCAAAATAAAAAAGGCCGGCGATTTTTAAATCGTCTGCCTTTTTCAACCTGGTGTTATTTTTGCTCAGGGAACACCCTGCGGGTCATTTGGCCAAATTCATCAAACAAACCTTTGATTGGTTCGCCCTTTTGAATTCTTCTTCCATAATCGGTCATCCGGTCAACAAAGTCCGGATTAGCCGAAACATAGACATTATTAATGCTTTTGTCTGTTGCTTTGACCTTGTCGGAAATTTTCTTTTTCAAACTTTGCGTAACATCTCCTTGCTTATTTCCCGTCAATACAACCGCCACATAAGCATTGTTGTCTGTCACGATGACAGTCGCATTGTTAACTTCCTTCATGTCAGTGATTTTGTCGGCGATATCGTCAGCCTCTCTCATATTGTTTCCATTGCGGTTATCATCATTTACATTGTTGACATCATTGACGTCTCTGACATTGTTTCTATCTGCGACATTGTCCACTGGGGTACGGTCATTAGCATCGCGGTTATCCCTGTATGTGACGTTTCTAAAATTATCGTTGTTGCGGCCATTCTCCCCCTGATTCGCCATTCCGCATCCGGTGACAAATAATAACGGGAGAAGAAAAGCGGCAATTGCGCTTTTTTTCTTGTTGAACATGAACAAAGTGCCTCCTTTAATGATTTACCTATAGGTTTTTCTTTTTCGTGTTATTTATTCGTACAAAGCACGATTTTTATACCCGCAAATCTGTTATGATGATCTTTGAAGACATACAAAAATTGGAGGTGCTTCGAGAAGTGCAGCATACCGATGCATTGAAGAAGGCGAAACAAATATTTGACGTTTTGCGCATTACCAATTTTGCCGTCCATCCTGAGGAAACGCAGCTTGTCTTTGATACCAATATCAACGGAAAATCAAACCTGTGGGCGATGGATCTTCCTCATCTCTATCCTTATCAGCTCACCTTTTTGAATCAGGATTCAAGCGGAATCGCCTACAGCAAAGACGGTTCAGAGCTCTTTGCCGGGTTTGACAACGACGGAGATGAACAAAGCTGTTTATACCGCTTCCCATCCAAAGGCGGGGAAATGCGGCTTTTAAACGGAAACCAGCTCGACCGCCATTTTTCGCCGATCCCTGTAAAACATGCTGTTTATTATTCATCTGAAAGCAGCAACCCGACATTTTTGAATACATACAAGTACGATTTGCAGACAGGTGAAGAACGGCTCGTTTTTGAAGGAAAAGACGGTCCATCGCTGCTCAGCGATGTAAGTCCGGGCGAGAAAGCCGTCAGCATCCATGTGTCATTTGTCAACAGCCATTCCGTCTGTATGCTTCAAACCAGGGACGGACACGCGAAAGCGGTCGTTCCCGATGAAAAAAAGCCGCACATGGTCCATTCATCATATTTTCACTCAGATGACATACTGTATGTGACAACGAATTACGATTCCGAGTTTTCCTATCTTGCGTCATACACCATCTCAACCAATACATTCACCCCGCTTCTTTCGCTCGACAAAACAGAAATCACATCGATCTATGCAGACCCGGAAGGAACAAACCTTTATGTCACCGGAAAAAAAGGCGTCCTAGATCTGCTGTATCAGTATGACACAGCAATCGGAGAAAGCCGCGCCATCGATTGCCCGTGCACATCGATTACCAAAGTCGTCTGTGCAAAGTCCGGATCGCTCTATGTTCTCGGGTCGACTCCGACGAAGCCCGCCAACATTTATATGAAGGCGAAAAATGACACCGAATGGCGACAATTAACAAAGAACCAGGTTCCCGGGTTTTCTGAAGACGAGCTCTCCTATCCGGAAATCGTCACTTATCCGTCTTTTGACGGGCTGCCGATTGAAGGCTTGCTGTTTAAACCTGTTCCACAAGAGGCAAACGGCTATACCATTATTTGGCCTCACGGCGGACCGCAAGACTCCGAACGATTCAGGTTTTTCAATATCTTTCAAATTGCGGCCAAAATGGGCTACCAGTTATTCGCGCCGAATTTCCGGGGCTCGGCGAACTACGGCTACACGTTTTATCAAATGGTGGAGCAGGATTGGGGGGAAGGGCCGCGTCTCGATATGGTATCAGGGATCGACTGGCTGATTGACAATAAGCTCGCAGACAGGGACAAGCTGTTTTTGATGGGCGGAAGCTACGGGGGATATATGGCACTTCTCCTGCACGGGAGGCATCCCGGGTATTTCCGCGCCGTCGTCGATATTTTCGGTGTCAGCAACCTGTTTACGTTCGTCGAGTCGGTGCCTGACTTTTGGCGTCCCCTTATGGAAAAGTGGGTCGGTCATCCGGAGCGTGATGAGGAAAAAATGACGGCCGACTCGCCGATCACCTACTTGGAGCAAATGACAAAGCCAATGCTGATCATTCAAGGAGCTAACGATCCCCGCGTCGTAAAGGAAGAATCCGATCAGATCGTCGAACAGCTCAAGCGTTTGGGGAGGACGCCTGAATACATCGTCATGGAAAATGAGGGGCACGGTTTTTCAAAAAAGGAAAACAGAGATATGGTATTTACCGCGATTTTCAGCTTTTTTGAAAAACACCGGTTACGCGCAGCCGCCGGGACTTGAGAATAAAACAAAGACGTTAAGGGGATGGTATACATAAAAAGGAGGTAATCCCTTTGTTCAGAAGAAAAACAGGCATTCACCCGGCTGTTTTAGTTTTCGGATCTGCTGCTCTTACCCTCGCTTTTTCCCCGGAGCTTCGCAAGAGAGTTACCGGCATGTTTGCAGGCCGAATGGGCGGACAGCGTCATAACAGCTCCGCGAAAAACATGATGATGAACCCGGCCGATTTCATTAAACAGGCGTTCACTCAAGGAAACCAAATGCAAAGCAATCAGAACAGCACCCAGCACCAGTACGGCGCAGCAAACGGCCAGGAGGCTTCCGGACAGATGGCGGAAAGTCACAACGCCGCACATCAGCACGGACAGGCGCAGAGCCATACGAACCATATGCATTAAAAAAACCCGCACGCGCTTAAAAAGTGATATGCTCCCCTAA
>NZ_JBALMR010000027.1:0-51681 GCF_036963165.1 Bacillus sp. JJ675
GCTCGAGGCCGTCGGCAGCCTCAATAAGGCAAAGGGGATGGTCGCATGGTTTGACATGGATGTTGACGCGGAAATCGCAGATGCTTATTTAATGAACGTTCAAAAGATGCTCGGGGGCGATATGACGCCCGGGGAAGTCATGAAAGAGGTGCAAAAAGCGGCAAAATCTAAATGAATGGAGTGAAATGCTTGGTTAATCGGAGTCGGTGGCTACCCTTTGTCTTTTTGTTTCCGGCTTTGCTGTTTCTTTTGTTTGTCTATATTCCGATATTGCAAAACATTGTGTTGAGCTTTTTTCAATGGAGCACGTTTGAGCCGCAAAAGGCGTTCATCGGTTTCGGCAACTACATCCAGCTGTTTCAAGATCCGGTATTTTTTCAAGCGCTGAAAAACAATGCCCTGTATGCCGCCGTATCCATCGTATTTCAAGTAGGCGGCGGATTGATCACGGCCGCCATCCTTGAGGACCGGCTGCTGAGAAGGAGCTCTCCTTTTTTCAGAACGGTTTTTTTCCTTCCTGTCGTCATTTCCATGACGGTTATCGCTTTATTATTCGATTTCATCTATAATCCCGATACTGGTTTGCTGAATCAGTTCTTGCAGGCCGTCGGACTCGATCAGTGGACGAGAGCCTGGCTCGGTGACAGAGAAACCGCGATGCTTTCCGTCATTTTCGTTTCCCAATGGCAGTCCGTCGGCTATATCGCCATGCTTTATATTGTGGCCATTCAGAAAATCCCGTCCGAGCTTTACGAAGCGGCGCTTCTTGACGGTGCAGGGAAAGTCAGGACGTTTTTTGCGATCACCGTGCCGGGGACGAAAGAGATGTCATTTGTCGCCGTCGTGATGACGCTGACGGGTGCTTTTACCGTATTTAACGAGCCGTATATTTTGACGGGCGGGGGCCCTGGAAATGCCTCAGAGGTGCTAAGCACGTTTTTGTATAAAGCGGCATTTTCAAAAGACATGATGGGCTATGCCTCAGCGATTGCGACCGTGATTTTATTGATAACGCTCAGCCTTTCCATCGTCCAGATGAGGCTGTTCAAAACGGGAAAGGGGGACTAAAAAATCATGCTGTCAGAAAAAACGGAGGCGTTTGTTCCTGAAGCTGCGCCGAACAGGGGCGTGAAGACCGGAAGCCGGAGGAAAAAGCGGCATGCCGGAGTGCCCGCGGTATACTTATATTTGCTGCTGTATACGGCAGCCGTCAGCTATCCGTTATTGTGGATGGTGATGAGCTCGCTGAAAAGCTCTGATGATATTTTTGAGCACAGCTGGTCCCTTCCGAAAGAATGGCATTTTGAAAATTATGCGGCCGCCTGGAATCAGGGGATATCGGCTTATTTTATGAACAGCGTCATCGTGACGTTTTTGACATGCGTGATCACCGTATTTGTCAGCGCATGGGCCGCCTACGGTCTCGCGAGGTTTGAATTTAAAGGAAAAACAGCGGTTTTTATTCTTTGTCTCGGCGGGCTGATGCTGACGCCCCAGATCAGCATCGTTCCCCTTTATTCGATCATTCAATCGCTCGGGCTCTACAATACGTATTGGGCGCTGATATTGCCGTATGCGGCGTACCGGATTCCGTTTACGGTCATTTTGATTCGTTCGTATTTTTTGTCGATCCCGAAAGAACTTGAAGAAGCGGCTTATATTGACGGCTGCACAAGCTTCGGCGTATTTTTAAAAATTTTCTTGCCGATGGGTCTGCCGATCATGCTGACATCGGGTATTTTGACGGCTTATCATACATGGAACGAATTTATGTTTGCGATTATTTTTATTGATGATGAGAACTTTAAGACGATCCCTGCCGGACTCATGCAATTCAGGGATGCTCTTTCGACGGATTGGGGCGTGCTGCTCGCCGGGCTGACGATTTCAGCTGCACCGATCGTCATTCTGTTTTTGTTCATGCAAAAGTATTTCGTCCGCGGCATTGCCGGCGGAAGCGTAAAAGGCTAAGGGAGGAATGGATGTGCAGTTGCTTGCGATTGGTGACAATGTCGTCGATTATTACGAAGATCAGGATATGTTCTATCCCGGAGGAAATGCGCTAAATGTCGCCGTTCTTTCAAAACGGGCGGGGGCCCGTGCTTCATATATCGGCATCCTTGGCAATGATGAAACGGGAGATCATGTATTACAGGTTTTGAAGCAGGAGGGAATCAACATCAGCAGAATCCGGCGCGCACACGGACAAAACGGAATGGCCGTCGTCAAGCTGAACGAACACGGCGACAGGGTGTTCGTCCGTTCAAACAAAGGCGGCATCCAGTCTGAGCTCGGTCTGATATTGACCGCAGAAGACGCCGCTTTCATCGCGCGCCACGATGTCGTGCACACGAGCGTGTACAGCCGGATCGAGCACGCGCTTCCCGAACTTTACCGGCTTGCTGCCGTTTCATTCGATTTTTCGACAACGCATGACAGGGAGTACATGAAACGGGTTTGCCCTCATTTGACATATGCTTTCTTCTCGGGGAGCGGTTTGACAAAGGAGGAATGCCTTCTCCTGCTTGAAGACGCAAGCCGGTTTGGCGCTGAGACGGTATGCGTGACAAGGGGAGAAGAGGGCGCTGTTTTGCGCCGGGGAGGAGATATCGCCGAACAGCCTGTCGTTCCGGTGCAGGCGATTGACACGCTCGGGGCGGGGGATTCCTTTATCGCAGGTTTTTTGACGGCTTATATGAACGGGAGCAGCCTGGAAAAGGCTCTTGGCAGAGCAGCCGAAGCCGCGGCAGACACATGTCTGACATACGGGGCTTTCGGCTGCGGACGCCCTTTTTCATTGAAGGATCATGCCTGAGAGCTGTTGATCGTGAATGTGACGCGGTTCGTATGCATCAGAAACAACGAGCAATAAATGGGGTCGTCTTCTGCGCCGTAGGCGACTTTATCAATTTCAAACAGCGCATCCCCGATGTCGCATGCCAAATGCTTGCTGTCTTCCGCTTTGGCAAAGACGACGTTTAACAGCTTTGTATTGTAAGCAGGGCTTACTTGATATTCGGTTTTTAAGATGTGGTGCATGGACACGGAATCGCTGATGAAACGGTCGATATCGGGAAACCGGCTGAGCGGATAGTGCGTGATATCAAATGTGAACGGCATGTCATCGTTGAACAAAATCCGCTTCAGCTCGAGCACAGGACTTTCCGGCGGTAATTGAAGCCTTTTCGCAATGTGCCGGGGGGCTGCTTTTTTCTCAGCGGAAATGACTTTATGCCTCGGAGTTTTCCCGGTTGACATCATATATTCGGAATAGCCGTTTACGGCAACCAGCTCCCGTTTCATTTTCGGGCTTTTTACGAAAGTCCCTTTTCCTTGCTGCCGTGTTAGATAGCCTTCTTCGACAAGATCGGAAATCGCTTTTCTGACGGTAATGCGGCTGACATTATAGATTTCGCAAAGTTCATTTTCAGCGGGCAGCTTTTCCGACGGCGAATAGATGCCCCGCTTGATATCGTCTGATATGATTTGTTTGAGCTGAACATACAGAGGTTTGGAACTATCGTTATTTAACAAAATGAACGTCCTCCTTCACGTATTCACCAATATTATAATGTATTATTACGTTATAATACAATTCGCTGATGACAGAGACGTAAAAATTGCTGCAAAAGGAGAGGGTATACATGGCTTCACTAACGTTTTGCCACGTCCATAAGAAATGCGGGCCAGAGCATTACGCTTTAAAAGATTTTCATTTAGAAGTAAAGGATAAAGAATTTCTCGTCATCGTCGGTCCCTCCGGATGCGGAAAATCGACGGCGCTCAGAATGACGGCCGGATTGGAAAAGCTGACAGAAGGAGAGCTTTACCTCGGGGATGAGCTGATGAATGACGTGCACCCGAAAGACCGCGATATTGCGATGGTCTTTCAAAATTATGCCCTGTATCCGCACATGACCGTGTTTGACAATATGGCGTTCGGCCTGAAGCTGAGGAAGTTTTCAAAAAAGCAAATCGAAAAGCGCGTTAATGAGGCTGCTGAGATCCTGGAGATCGGCCATTTGCTAAAAAGGAAGCCGAAAGCCTTATCAGGCGGCCAGAGACAACGGGTTGCGCTCGGCAGGTCGATCGTCCGCGAGCCCCAGGTATTTTTAATGGATGAGCCCCTGTCCAATTTGGATGCCAAACTGAGAACGGCAATGAGAACGGAAATCAGCAAGCTCCATCAGCGGCTTGAAACAACGGTCATCTATGTTACCCATGATCAGACAGAAGCGATGACGATGGGCGACCGGATTGTCGTGATGTACAACGGGGAAATCCAGCAGGTGGCAACTCCGCACGACATTTATCACCATCCGGCCAATCAGTTTGTCGCAGGCTTTATCGGCTCGCCCGGCATCAATTTTCTAAAGGGAGTCATCGAGGAGCAGAATGGTGAGTTGTTTTTCGCCAATTCGGAAATTCGTCTTCGTATCCCGAAAGAAAAAAGCGGTCGGTTAAAAAGAAAAGGCTACATCCGGAAGGAAGCGGTTCTCGGTATCCGGCCTGAACATATAAAAGAAGGGCAACCGGACGGGACAGGCTTTCAAGCGAAGGTCGAGTTAAGCGAAAATATGGGGCCTGAACAATTTCTGCACGCCGCAATCGGAGAAGCGCAGTTCGTTGCAAGGCTTGACGGAGAAAGAAGCCTTGCCCCCGGAGAGGTGATCTGTCTGTCCGTCAGCATGGAGCATGCCGTCTTTTTTGATCCCGAAACAGAGGCGTCCATCTAAAAAAGGCGCCGGAAAAGCGCCTTCGTTTGTTCCGCAAAGCATGCTGCTTTACGCCCCTGGCCCCCAGATTGCTTCGGCCCACTCCGGGTGGTCAATGAACGGATTGCGGTTATGCTGGTAGCGCTCATAGATGATATCGTTTCTTCTCCTTTCCAGGTTATCAACAGGGTCTTCTTTATGCCATTTCAGCAGGACGGCCATTTTGCCGTGGTACGGATTAGAGCCGTTGTTCGTCCTGTCGTTCATTTCAAGGTTGGGATATCCGTCATCGCCTTCATAGCGGACGTCCATATAAAAAATCATTCTGGCGACATCGCCTTTCACGCGGCTGTTCGGTTCCCATGAATCCCCGTCATAATAATTTCCGGGGGCATCGCGATACTCCGCGCCGCCTTCGTCAAAGTCAAGGTTCCCCCGCGCTGAATTCACTTGTACGTCGCTCGGCCTGATATGGTGCAGGTCTGTTCCGGGACCTTTAGATGTTCCAAATTCGCCGTGCGATTTAGCCCAGACGTGCTCCCGGTTCCAATCCCCCGTACTTCCCCCGCTTTCGTTTTTGGAGCGGGAATCCCCGGAATACAATAAAAGAACGTTGTTTGGGTTGGCCGGATCTTCATCGGTCGTTTTCAGCGCGTCCCATACTTGGCTGTACGTAAGCTGTGTATGATCGTCGATTGCATCGTGAAGCGCCTGTTTCAACGCCTTCCCGGTTTTTCCTTCCGCATCCGCGTAATAATCTTGCGGAGCGGAGGAGCTGTAAGACAATGGTTTCAGCGGAAGCAGGGAAAAAGCCTTCGCCTGTCCGGCAGGCATGCAAAGGAATGACAGCATCAGCATAAACGGCAGCACAGACATTCTGATCATCGAGCGATAACCTCCTTTTCGTTTCTTTTATTATCCAAACATATCATGAATAGGAAATGTCATTTTGTTTACGTTTTTCTTACTGTCTTGTAAATGACGCTCTTCAACTGTTAAGAACGTCCAAACACGCTTTCTCTTGAAGCTGGCGCTCTGCTGTCAGGGCGCCTTTTTCGGTCGGCGGGCAGTGTTCGAACAAATAGTAGCGAAGCGCGTAATTCAAGATGACCTGCTTTCTTTCGTATTGTGCGTCTGCCGACTGCTTCGCTTCCTCATAGGTAAAATCCACGGCGACCCTTTTTCCCATCGCCCACTTCTTTCATCCATTACCGCAATGTGTAGCCGCTCTTTTTTGTTTTTTCTTATGACTTTACACGAAAACAGAGGCTATGTTGAGAGAAAATCTTACGAGATGACTGGCCTTTTTAGATATGTTAACCGATAATCTGCGAAAATTCGGAGGATTTTTCAATGCTATTACGATTGGAAAACATTTAATATGTTAAAAAAGTTAACATGAAAGGGAGATGATCAAACCATGGGAGTGCCGGCTTATCAAACTAAGGAATTGAAAAAGAAGCGTAAAAAAGAATTTCCCCACATTTATGTCATCCTTGCCGCAATGATTATGCTCATGGCTCTTGCGACATACATCATACCATCGGGTGAATACGAAAGGATCAAAACCTCTGACGGCAGGGAAATGGTCGACCCGAATTCCTATCAGTGGATTGATCAGTCTCCGGTCGATTTGCTGACGCTTGTGTCTTCTGTGCCGAAAGGGATGACGGAGGCGGCTCCGATTATCTTTTTTACATTTACGGCGGGCGGGGTCTTTGCCGTTTTGCGGAAAGCGGCCGTCATTGAGCTCGGCGTCCGCCTGTTGGGAAATATGTTCAGGAGCAGGCCGGTTTTCATTATTCCGGCGTTAATGTTCGTTTTCTCCGGCATTGCCTGTTTCATCGGCACCCCTGAATTGTCGATCGTCTATGTTCCCGTCATCCTGCCGTTAATGCTGGCTTTCGGCTATGACCGGATGACGGCTGCCGCCATCGCGCTGTGCGGGACGATTGCCGGTTTTACGAGCGCATTGACCAATCCTTTCACAGTGGGCATCTCGCAAACGATCACAGGCGTTCCTCTGTATTCGGGGATGGGATATCGGACGGTCATTTTCTTTGTGATCACGGCGCTGGGCGTCATATATGTGCTCAAGTATGCGGAAGCCGTAAGAGCCGATCCGGAAAAAAGCTTGACGGAGAAAGAAGCGCCCGAACCGGCTCCCGCTTTTGAGGGAGGAACACGGATCAAATGTGCCGGGATTGCAGCTCTCGTGTTGTTTGCTGGATTGATCGGGTGTGTCATTGCCTTCAGGTGGGACATGACGGCGATGGCCGGCTATTTTCTCGCGCTCGGGATCGTCCCCGCAGTGATCGCCGGCTTGAATTCAAGGGAGATCGCCGAGTCTTTAAACGAAGGGTTTAAAGAAGTGATGGTCGGTGCGATGGTCTGCGGAATCGCAAGAGCTGTCGCTGTCGTGATGACGGAAGGACAGATCATGGATACGATTGTGTACGCCTTATCGCATGCCGTCTCACAATTCCCTTCATATTTGACGGTCACTGCGATGCTCTTTACACAGATGCTGTTTAACTTTTTTGTTCCGAGCGGAAGCGGCCAGGCATTGATCATGATGCCGATCATGGCTCCATTGGCTGACATCGTCGGGATTACGAGACAGACGGCGATCCTTGCCTTCCAATTCGGAGACGGTTTTTCAAACATCATATTTCCGACGTCAGGCTATTTTATGGCAACGCTTGCGATCAGCCGGATATCCTGGAACAAATGGCTGCGATTCGTCATGCCGCTCTTTTGCCTTTGGATGGCGGCCGCCGTCGTGTTCTTGCTGATCGCCCATGCCGCCCGCTGGTCGTAGTTTAAAAGACTGGCGTTAGGCGCCAGTCCTCCTCTAAAATCCATGATATTTTGCAAAACGGCAAGCTCGCGTGATAAGCCGGCTGTTGGCTCTGATAAAGGTCTGCTTTCTTTAAGCAGGTGAAGCGGAATTGGACGTTTTGCACAGGAATTTGAAGTTCATTTTTTTACATATGCAGTTTTGCAAAGTGGAAGCGGCTGAAATCCGCGTTTCAATGCTCCGTGTCCTGAGGAAAGCTCCGCTAAAATCCGAATCGCGGAGGCAGCCGGCGGGGAACCGTTCCTCGAGACGGATTTTTCTACCCTCTTGATTGAAATGTCCCCGATGATTCCAGACATATCCCTGATCGGGTCAATTCGTTATCGGTTAGTTTCAGACTTGTGCATCCCCTCTTTATATAGTCTTCATAAGTTTCTTCCAGATCGTGCACCAGCTCCCTGACGCCTTTCAATGCTGATAAGAAGCAAGTCTCCCGATATAGCAGATCAGTCATTTCTTCCTGTTCTCAACACCTGCGCATTTTATTCCTAATGACAAACCTATTGCGCTTTCGTAAAGAAAAAATATACAAAATAAATAAAATATGAAAAAACTAGACTTTAAATCCACCGCTGGATATACTGATTGAGTAGCAGTTTGACCTTGAAGAAAAAGTCCTGTTTTCGGACGAAAAGGAAGGGGTATGCGCATGAAAAATATGGCCAGATTATATATCCTTATGCTGAACGTATTTATCGTCATGCTCGGCATCGGGCTGATCATTCCGCTCATGCCTACATTTATAGAAAAATTCGGCGCCTCGGGAGGGACGCTTGGCCTGTTAATCGCGGCCTCCGGTATTACGCAACTGCTGTTTTCGCCTGTTGCAGGGGAAATGACGGATAAATACGGCAGGCGGAAAATGATCATACTCGGCATCGGAGCGTTTGCCGTTTCACAGCTCATTTTCGCCTGGGCCGGCCAGATGTGGCTCCTGTTTGTTTCGCGCCTTTTGGGCGGAGCGGGGGCGGCCTTTTTGGTTCCGGCGATGTTTGCCTATATCGCGGACATCACCTCAGAAAAGGACCGCAGCAAAGGGATGGGGCTGATCAGTGCGGCGATGTCACTCGGATTTGTCATCGGCCCCGGAGCAGGCGGCTATTTGGTGGCGTACGGGCTCGCTTTTCCGTTTTACGTGTCAGCCGGTTTAGCCTGCGTTGCAACAGTACTGTCGCTTTTCGTGCTTCCGGAAACGCTCAGCGAAGAAAAGATGCTTGAAAAGCGGCGGTCCGGCGAACGGCGCGAACCCCTGCTGAAGCAAATGACGCGGGCGCTGAAATCGCCGTATGCGTTTCTGCTCGTTTTGGTGTTCGTTTTGAACTTCGGCATCATGAATTTTGAAGCGGTCTTCAGTTTGTATGTCGATCACAAGCACGGGTTTACACCGGGAGACATCGCGTTTGTCATCACGGCGGCAAGCTTGATCGGCGTGTTTGTGCAAGCCGTTGCCCTTGGAATGCTCACGAACCGCTTCGGCGAAAAGCGTCTGATGAACATCACATTGATCGGCTCGGCTGCAGCGCTCGTCGTTTGCTCGCTGGCCGGATCGTATTGGCTTGTGTTCGGCGCGACGATCGTCTTCTTTATGCTGACATCCATCCTTCGCCCGGCGATCAATACCCTCATTTCGAAAATGGCCGGAGATGAGCAGGGCTTTGCGGCAGGAATGAACAATGCGTTCATGAGCCTTGCCAACATTGTCGGACCTGCGGTTGCGGGGCTGCTGTTCGACGTGAACATCGAAATTCCATACGTGTTTGGCGCGGCCGTCCTTGTCTTGAGTTTTTTGGCGGCGGTCGGCTGGGGACGGAAAAAGCAAACCAGAGCAATCCCGGAAAAAGTATAAAGCAGCCGGCAAATGCCGGCGTTTTTTTATGGCCGCATGTTGATTGAAATGATGTGCTGGCGTTTTCTCCATTTTTCCGAGCAAGCCGCAGCATTTTCTTACATGTTAAGCAGCATTTGAATTCTGAGAGCCAGCCGTAAGCGCAGCGTGGTGTCGGCATCCTTCAGGCTTTTTCCAAGGAGCTCCTCGCATTTTTCAAGCCTGTAAATGACCGTATTTCTGTGGACATACAGACGTTTTGCCGTCTCAGAAATTTGGCAGTGCGTTTCTAAATAGACGGATAATGTATGAATTAGCCCTTGATCATCGCGGGGGAGATGTGCCAAGTTTTGCAGCGTATATGTGCAAAACTTTTTTAAATCGTCGACCGGAATCATCCTCAGCAGCTCTGACACATCCTTCATATGGTATGTTTGAATGAATTCTGTGCCGCCGGAAAGGTGACCGGAGTGCAGGGCGTCGAGCGCTTCTTTGCAGATATCGGGGACAGCGGCAAGCTGATGGCAGAGATTGCTGATGCCAAAGGAAATCGTTCGCCGGAAGTGCTTTGCGGCATTTTGCTGAAACCGCCGTAAAAACGCGTAAACCGCCGCGTTCATTTCCGCCCAGCTGTCCGTTCCCTCGGCGAGGAGGAAGCACGTGTTTCCTTTGATAAACAGGTGCGGAGGAAACGGAAAACGACCGAGCTCTTCTTCCAAAAACTCGAACACGCCGTCAGATTCCAGCTGGTTCTCCGTGAAGCTGACCGCTTTTTCGTTGCGGTCCAATTTGCCGGCAATGCATAAATACTTTTGGTCCCACTTCAGCGCGAATTCTTTGGCGCGGTTTTTAATCTCGGCCGGCGAAGAAAAGGCTCCGTCCAAAAAATTGCTGAAAAACTCATTGCGCGCTCTTCTCGTATACTGCTTGAGCGCGTTTTCTTTCATCAGTTCAAAACCGATCACATTGGCTGCTTGTTCAATCGTTAACAGCAGGCCTTTGTCAGTGGCTGGAATCATCCCGCACACGACGAGAAAGCCGCATTTTTTTTCATGGGTATAGATCGGGAATACGGAATATGTTTTCTGTTTGGAAAGGGTTGAAAAGCACGTGAAAGCCGTTTTGCTGCCTCTGTGAAAAATGCCTTCATGAAGCGGCGGCCCTTCGGATCGATCCGCTCCTTGCGGGGATATCGGCTTGAGGTGCTGATTTAAAAGGAGAACGGGCATACCCAATATAAGTGACACATTTTTCACCAGCGACTGAATGCTTCTCCCGCTCATGATATGATCTGTGAATTGTTTTTGGGCATTTATCGCCTGTTCAAGCTCAAGAGTTCGCTTATCGAGAATATGGCTCAGCGTATGGTTGACAATGTCGCCGAGGCGGACGCTTTCGTTCAATTCGATTATCGGAAACGACTGCCGATCGGCAATGGCAATCACCTCTTCGGGAATTTCCCTCAAAAAGCGCTTCGTTTTAATGCCGAGTCCCGCGCAGCCTCGCTTGATCATCTTCTCGATCAATTCTTTTAATAAATGCGGACGGTCCTTTACATGATAAGCGGTCGTGACAAGCAGCTCGTCCGGATGAAGAAAATCAGCGATGTCCGGCGCATCCATCATATTGATGTGCTGAATGGTCCTGAAGCCTCCGGATTCCCCTGCGGCAAGCCTTGCACCTTTAAACACGGGGAGCTGCATGATGTCAAAAATGTTCATTTGATCTTTCAGCCTCCTTCGTAAAGAAACGTGACGACATTTTGGTTAAGATCAACAAAAAACGAATGAAATTGTGACAATTATGCCGATGTTTATTGTTTATATTATCAGTAAACTGGGATTTATATATAAAGTTGTAAAGAAATATAACAAGAAAATAGAAAGGAAGTTTCTTTACATGACTATGAATGCCCGTATAACCGGCAGCACAGCAAGCGAAATTGAAGAAATGATCACCTGGCTCGCTTCATTTGGCGACAGCGGGGAAGGGGGAGTGACAAGGCTTCTCTATACCAGGCCCTGGCTGGATGCCCAGCACGCTTTAAAAGAAAAGATGGAGGGCTGGGGAATGGATGCTTATTTTGACGACTCAGGGAATCTGTTTGGAAGAATAGAAGGAACAGAGACTCAACAAAAGGCGATATTGACCGGTTCGCATATCGATACGGTCACAAACGGCGGAAGGCTCGACGGGGCATATGGAATTCTGGCGGGCCTTCTTGCCGCAAAACGGCTCCGTGAAGCTTACGGAGCGCCGAAAAGGCCGATCGAAGTCGTTTCCCTGTGCGAAGAAGAAGGTAGCCGTTTTCCCCTTACATTTTGGGGGTCGGGAAATCTGACGGGCCTGTTCGACTGTACAAAGGCTCCCGCTGTCTGCGACCGCGACGGAATCTCGATCGAACAGGCGATGAAGCAGTGCGGCTTTGGGGAAGGGAGGTACAAGAAGCCGTTCAGAAATGATGCGGCATGCTTTATCGAGCTCCACATTGAACAAGGCGGCATCCTGGAGGCGAGCGGCCGGCAGATCGGAATCGTCACCGACATCGTCGGGCAGCGGCGCTATACCGTCACCGTCAAAGGCGAAAGCAACCATGCAGGGACGACGCCGATGAATACAAGGAAGGATGCGGTCGCGATATCGTCTCTTTGCATTTCATACTTGACGAAAAAAGCAAGAGCTGCCGATCCGCTTCTAACGGCCACGGTCGGACGGCTTGAAGCAAAGCCGAATGTCCCGAACGTCATTTCGGGTGAAGCCGTTTTTTCTCTTGATCTTCGGCATCACAGCGAAGCGGTGCTGGATCGATTCGGCGAAGATATTTTCAGATATTTCACAGAGCTCTCCGAAGTGTCGGGCGTTCAGATCAGCGCGGTGCAGACGACGGATGCAAAACCTGTGAAAATGGATCGGGAATTGACGCGCCTCTCCAAGCGGGCGGCTGAGAAAACAAACGTATCCTATCGGGAAATGGTCAGCGGAGCGGGGCACGACGCCCAAATCTTCGGGACGCATTGTCCGACGACGCTGCTGTTCGTTCCGAGCCGGAACGGGATCAGCCATTCGCCAGAGGAATGGACGAATCCGGATGACCTCAATTCGGGGATCAGGCTGCTCGCCAATCTGCTATATACTTTGGCTTATGAATGAGAGGAGAAAAGGTGATGACAATCGGAGAAATCAATATTCCCAAACGGACGATTATGACGCCGGGACCGGTCGAAGCCGACCCAAGAGTGCTGCGGGCCCTTTCAAACCCTGTGCTCGGCCAGTTTGACCCGGCATTCACGAATATGATGAACGAGGTCATGGAACTGCTGCGGCAGATTTTCCGGACGAAAAACAAGTGGGCGTTTCCGGTCGACGGGACGTCGAGAGCGGGGCTTGAAGCGGTCCTCATAAGCATCATCAGACCCGGCGATAAGGTGCTCGTTCCGATATTCGGAAGGTTCGGCCATCTGCTTGTCGAGATATGTGAACGCTGCCGCGCCGACGTACATACGATGGAATGCCCTTGGGGAGAGGTGTTTGATCCTGAGGACGTCATTCGGGAAATTAAACGCGTCAAGCCGGAAATCGTGGCAATCGTACACGGCGAGACATCGACGGGATGCATGCAGCCGCTTGAGAAAATCGGCAGGTTCTGCCGTGAGCTCGGCGTGCTGTGCGTGGTCGATGCGGTCGCAACGATCGGCGGGACGGACGTGAATACGGACGAGTGGTGTTTGGACGCCGTCATCGGCGGAACGCAAAAGTGTTTATCCGTTCCGTCCGGCATGGCGCCGATTACGTTTAACAGCCGGATCGAAGCGCGGATCAACGAAAGGAAAAAAGTCGAACGCGGCATTGCTACAGAAGAAGACATGAAGCGGGAAAGGGACCATCTGCCGATATACAGCAACTATTTTGACATCAGCCAGCTGATGGATTACTGGAGTCCGCGGCGACTGAATCACCATACGGAAGCGACATCCATGCTGTACGGCTTGCGGGAAGGCGCGCGCGCCGTTCTCGAAGAAGGGCTGTCCGAGCGCTTTGAAAGGCACCGGCTTCACGAAGCGGCCTTAACAGAGGGAATCAGGGCGATGGGGCTCGAATTGTTTGCGGAAGGAGAGAAAAAGCTTCCTACGGTCACCTGTGTCAAGGTGCCTGAACGGGTCGATGCAGAAGAGGTGCGCAACATGATGCTTAAGGAATTCGGCGTTGAAATTGCAAGCTCATTCGGCCCCCTCTGCGGAAGAATCTGGAGAATCGGAACGATGGGCTACAGCTGCCGCAAAGAAAATATTCTATTTGCGTTAGCGGCGCTTGAAGCGGTCCTTATTCGTGTCGGAGCCCCTGTTCAGCCGGGCCGCGCTCTTCAGGCCGCGCTCTCCTTTTATCATGGAAAAACGGCTGTGAATCGAGGGGTTTCATGAACGTGTACGATCTCGTGTTGAAAGGCGCTTATGCCGTACTGCCGGAGGGAGCGGAAAAAGCCGATATCGGCGTAAAAGACGGGGTGATCACCGCGATCGGCGAACTGGACGAAAAAGCTGCCGGAACGGTATGGCGGGCTGACGGTCGGTACGTCTTTCCCGGAGCCGTCGATTGCCACGTCCATTTCAGCGAGCCGGGCCGTCCCGATTGGGAGGGAATTCATACGGATCACGGATGCTGGCTGCGGGAGGGTGCACGACCTATTTTGACATGCCGTTAAACGGCATCCCTTCAACCGTCACCGTTCAGGCGCTCGAGGAGAAAGCGGCGATCGCCGAAGAAAAATCGCTCGTCGACTTTGCCCTTTGGGGCGGACTCGTCCCCGGAAAAATCCATCACCTTAAAGGTATGGCTGATGCCGGGGTCATCGGTTTTAAGGCGTTTCTTTCCGAAGCGGGAAATGAAGAATTTCAAGCCGCAGACGATTTGACCCTTTTGGAGGGCATGAAGGAAATTGCCGCCTGCAACAAAATATTGGCGCTTCACGCCGAAAGCGATCCAATGATCAAATTTCTGCAGCAGGAAGCCGAACAATCGGGGAGGACGGATGCTGATGCGTATGCGGCATCGCGGCCGCCGGAGGCTGAAGCTGAAGCCGTTTTCCGTGCCCTCCGGTTTGCCGCTGTCACGGGCTGTTCTCTTCACTTTGTCCATATGACGACGAAAGAAGCACTCGATTTGATCTTTGAGGCGAAACGAGATGGAATCGACGTTTCCGCTGAAACCTGTCCACATTATCTTCTGTTTGACCATGGGGCGCTGCTGGAAAAGGGCGCGGAAGCGAAATGCGCTCCGCCGCTTCGGTCAAAAGCGGGAAAATCCGCGCTTATCGAGGCGCTCGTCGAAGGCAAAATCGACATAATATCATCAGACCATTCTCCATGTCCTCCCGAATTAAAAGGAGGCGGCAATCTGTTCCGCTCGTGGGGCGGAATCAGCGGCGGCCAGTTTACGCTTTTGGCGATGATCGAGATCGCTTTGACATACAAGCTTCCATTTGAGAAGGTGGCTGACTGGACGGCGCGGACGCCCGCACTCCGTTTCGGCCTGGGCGGGAAAAAAGGCGAGATCAAAATCGGCTGTGACGCCGATTTTGCCGTCATCGACCTGAATGATTCGTACACCGTAACAAAGGACAGCATGTTTATGAGGCATAAGCAAAGCCTTTACGAAGGACACGTTTTCCCCTGCCGCACAGCGGCGGCATTCAACAGAGGGCGGCTCGTTTATGACGGAAGCGGGCCGCTCCGTCACAACGGGGGGGAATGGCTGAAAACGGTACAATATTCCAATGTTTGAAACGAATGAAACCAGCCTGACTGCACCGTCAGGCTGGTTTTTGTCACATGGCCAAGGACTTTAAATGGCTTGTCAGCACGGAATCGATCACTTCTTGCGACACTTGTCCGGGCTCCAGGAGCGAGTGGAGCGCAAGTCCGTCGATAAGGGCGTACAGCCGCTCCGTTTCCATCGGCACATCAATATCCGGATTCCCGGCGGATTGCGTCAGCGCTTCAACAGCCTTTTGGCAGGCTGAATAAATTCCTGCGTTCATCTCCTTTCGTAACGGCTGGAGCTCCGGATCGCTGAGCGATTTCGCCGTAAATGACAGCCATGCCTCCATTTCCAGCTTTCTTTCTTCATCTACGGGCAAAAACTGAAGAAGAAGCTGTTTCACATCGTCGGCAGGCGTTCCCGTCCATGTCATCCGTTCGATGCGCGCCTTCACCCTGTTTGTGACCAGCTGCATAGAATAGATGAACAGCTGGGACTGATTCGGGAAGTAATGGCGCATCGCCCCTGCGGAAAGCCCCGCCTCCTCCGCGATTTTTCTGACGGTGCAATGGTCAAGTCCCTCTCTGTGGATCACCTTCCAGACGACCTCGGCAATTTTTTCTTTTTGTTTTTCGTGATCAACGATTTTTGGCATATATTCATTATAACACAGTTGTATTATTTCATACATTTGTGTTATTATTTTTTTAGCACAAATGTATGAAAAAAGGAGCGGGAAACATAGATGATTGGATTGCTGATTATTGCTTGTGAAATCGGATTTTGGGTGTTTATTCTGTTAGGTCTGTTTTTTCGATATATTGCCGGGATGAAAAAAATCGGCTTGTTGTTTCTAGCCGCAACGCCTGTACTAGATTTGCTGCTGCTTATAGCGACGGCCGTCGATTTGCACAATGGGGCAAAAGCGGATACTCTGCACGGGCTGGCCGCCGTCTACATCGGGGTCAGCGTCGCATTCGGCAGCCGGATGATCAAATGGGCGGATGTCCGGTTCGCCTATCGCTTTGCCGGAGGTCCGAAGNNGCCGGAGGTCCGAAGCCTGACAAAGGGCCGCGGTACGGAAAGGAACACGCCAAAAAAGAGCGGGCAGGCTGGCTTCGCCATTTTGCCGCCTGGGCGATCGGAGCGGCGCTTTTGGCGGGATTGCACGTGTTCATCGGCGATTTTGACAGAACCGAAGCTTTAATGCGCACTGCTGCTTTATGGTCCGTCATTCTCGCCATCGATTTTCTCTATAGCTTCAGCTTTACCTTTTTTCCGAAGAAAACGCCTTAAGGAGCCGGGGTGCCGGCTTCTTTTTTATGATAAAGATTCGGGAGAAGGAAATGCTAACATGCAGGCCGAAATAAAGGATTCTCGAAAAAACCTGTGATAAACTAAAAAGAGAGGTGAACGAGATTGATTTATATCGGATTAACCGGATGGGGGGATCATGACAGCCTGTATCCGCCCAAGACAAACAGCCAAAAAAAGCTGCTGCACTATTCGTCCCATTTTCCGATCGTCGAGCTTGATGCAAGCTTTTACGCAATCCAGCCCGAAAAAAACAACGAAAAATGGGTAAAAGAAACGCCGGAGTCCTTTCAATTTGTCATAAAAGCCTATCAGGGAATGACCGGCCATCAGCGCGGCGACATTCCTTTTGATTCAAAGGATGAGATGTTTGACGCCTTTAAACTGTCGCTCGCCCCTTACATAAAAGCCGGGAAGCTGGCGATGGTTCTTTTCCAGTTTCCGCCCTGGTTTGACTGCAGAAAAGAAAACGTCAATTACTTAAGGTGGTGCAGGGAGAAAATGGGGGACGTGCCGTGTGCCCTTGAATTCAGGCACAGGTCATGGTTCATGCCCCAATTCCGCGATAAGACGCTTTCCTTTATGACAGAACAAGGCTGGATACACAGCATTTGCGATGAACCGCAGATCGGGGAAGGGAGCGTTCCGACCGTTCTTCATGCGACAGACAGCGAAAAGACGCTCGTCCGTTTTCACGGCCGCAATAAGGAGGGCTGGGCCCGGCCGTCTTCGGGGCAAAACTGGCGGGAAGTCAGATATTTGTATTTATATAATGAACAGGAATTGAAAGATTGGACGAAAAACCTGGAACTTTTAAAGCGGCAGTCGAAAGATCTTTACGTGCTGTTCAACAACAATTCAGGCGGCGATGCGGCCGCGAACGGAAAACAAATGATGGAGCTGCTCGGCCTTGAATATCAAGGGCTTACGCCAAGGCAGCTCGATTTATTCAGCTAAAGAAAGAAGGACTTATTCATGGAATATTTTATACTGATCATACTCGGTTTGATCGCGGGAACCATCGGCAGTCTCGTCGGCCTTGGAGGCGGGATTGTCATCGTTCCTTCTTTGCTTTTTTTGTCAGGCTTTACGGGGTTATTTCACCACGTTACGCCCCAAATGGCGGTGGGCACTTCGCTTTTTGTCATCATCTTTACGGGCCTGTCTTCGACGATCGCTTATATGAAATACAAAACCGTCGATTATAAGAGCGGGCTTCTTTTTTTTATCGGATCTGGACCGGGAAGCCTTATCGGCGCCCATGTGTCAAAATATTTCAGCACGGATTCGTTTTCCCTCTGGTTTGGAATATTTATGATTTTGATATCTTTGTCGCTCATGATCAAGAAAAAAGCGAAGCCGTTGGACAAGAAGCACGCCGGCATCATCAGAACGTTTAAAGATGACGAGGGGAACGATTACACGTATTCCTACCAGCCTTGGGCAGGAATCGCAATCGCGTGTTTCGTCGGTTTCCTCGGCGGTTTATTCGGAATCGGCGGAGGCTCTTTAATGGTGCCGGCGATGATGCTCCTGTTTTTAATTCCGACGCGGGTCGCAGTCGCCACATCGATGTTTATCATTTTCCTTTCTTCGATTGCGGGATCTGCCGGCCACGTTATAAGCGGCCATGTCAACTGGCTTTATGCTTTGGCGCTCATTCCGGGCGCCTGGTTCGGAGGGCAGCTCGGCGCCTTTATCAATAGAAAGATGCAATCGAAAACGATCGTTTTCATCATGAGGCTCGTTCTGATTCTGGTCGGACTCAGACTTATCTATCAAGGCGCATTTTAGTCTATACGTTAGGGAGAGATTTGCATGCGGGAAAAGCTCCATATCTATCATACAAATGATCTGCACAGCCATTTTGAAAACTGGCCGGCCATCGTTGATTACATCGGGAAACAAAGGCAAAAACACACAGCGGAAGACGAGGAAGTGCTTCTGTTTGATATCGGCGACCATGTCGACAGATTTCACCCGATATCTGAAGCAACTTTCGGAAAAGCGAATGTGGAGCTTTTGAATCGTCTGCGATATGACGCGGTCACGATCGGCAACAATGAAGGAATCACGCTCCCGCACGAGGAGCTTGATGCGCTTTATCGTCATGCGGAGTTTCCGGTCATCGTTTCCAACCTGTTTGATACAAGCGGAAACAGGCCGTCATGGGCAGAGCCGTATTGGATCAAAACGCTAAAGAGCGGAATCACCATCGCCGTACTCGGCGTGACGGTCCCGTATTATCCGATCTATGCACAGCTCGATTGGAAAGTAACCGACGCCTTTGAAAGCATCGCCCGGGTACTGAAAGAGGTCAAAGGAAAAGCCGACATCACGATTCTTCTTTCTCATTTGGGCATCCTGGACGATCAAAAGGTAGCGGAGAGGTTTCCCGAAATCGATCTGATCCTCGGTTCCCACACACACCATTTGCTGGAGGACGGCATGATGAAAAACGGCGTTTTGCTCGCTTGCGCCGAAAAGTATGGAAACTATGCCGGCCATGTCGAACTGACGGTTGATCTTGACAGGAGGACCGTTTTCGAAAAAAAAGCGAGTGTACAGAAGACTTCAGATTGGAATGGAGAATCGGAGGAAACGTCTGCTTTCCTCATGGGAAAAATGGAGCAAGGCCGGACTGTGCTTCGGGAGGAAGTGGCTCAATTGGATCATCCGATTACAGCCGAATGGTTTCAAGCTTCAGCTCTGCCCCAAATGCTTGCCGATGCGCTTAAGGAATGGTGTAATGCCGAAATCGGCATGGTCAATGCCGGAATTTTGCTCGGCTCCCTTTCAGCCGGACCTGTGACTAGAGGCGACATCCACCGTATTTGTCCGCATCCGATCAACCCGGTCAAAGTGAAGCTGACGGGAACCGAATTGAAGGAAACCGTACTCCAGGCTTCCGCAGAGGAAATGGAGCAGCTTCATATCAAAGGCCTCGGCTTCCGGGGAAAGGTGATGGGAAAAATGATGTACTCCGGTCTTGATGCAGAAAAGCTCGCGGTCGCCGGAGCCGAAATCGAGCCGGGCAGCACGTATACGCTCGCAACCATTGACATGTTTACGCTCGGGACCCTTTTCCCTGCGATTCGCGATGCCTGTGACATCGAGTATTTCATGCCGGAATTCCTGCGGGACCTCCTGGCCTGGAAGCTGGATAAGACATGCCGAGGCGATCGTTGAAAAAGCTTCTTCGGGTAAACCGGAACAAGTCCCCCGCTTTCGCCATACACTAATGGTAAAGGGGGGGTTGAAAGTGGTGAATGTAACTCCGGTTATAATCGAAGACCGGCCGTTTATCGCTGTAACCGTCAAACTGCCGAAAACGAACTTTATGGCGGTAACGACCGATCATGGATATATTATGTGCGGGGCGCTTGATGTCGCCCTGCTGAATGATAAATTAAAGGAACGGAAAATCGTCGCCGCAAGAGCAGTCGGCGTCCGCACGATCGATGAGCTTCTCAGCGCCCCGCTCGAATCGGTTACAGACGCGGCAAAAGAGCTCGGGATACACGCCGGCATGAGCGGCAAAGAGGCGCTTTTAAAAATGGCGGAATAAAAGTTGTCTGTTTGAAGCGTATATCCCCTCTTACAAGCATACACATTGTGATGTAAGGGGGGATTTTGCATTGCGGAGATTTCGCGGCCCTCTTTCTAAAAGAGGACCTTTGCCTTTTCGGTATGTCATGCTCCTTTCTTTTGTGATATTTATATTTTCAACAACGGTCAGCTTATTGATCATCAACTCCTCGATCAAGCCGACGCTGTTGAACATTGCGGAAATGGAAACGAACAGAATTGCGATGCACGCCATCCAGGAAGCGGTCGAAAGCTATATTAGCAAAGATAAAAATGTACAGAACATGATCGAGATGAAAACAAGCGAAAACGGAAAAGTAACGACGGTCGATTTTAACTCCCACGTTGTTAAGGATATGCAAAGCAAAATTACAAAAGCGCTTCATCACAATCTTCAGGAAACCGAAACAGAAGAGTTTAATTCTTCAGCAAAAACGAAGAAAGGGCGGGATGCCGGCGTCATTTATCAAATTCCCCTCGGCCAGACCACCGGCAACTCGCTGCTCGGAAACCTCGGTCCAAAAATTCCCGTGCGCCTCAACATCGTCGGAGACGTCTTTACAGACGTGAAAGAGAGCGTCAAGCCTTACGGGATTAACAACGCCTTAATTAACATCGGCGTGCTTGTCGAAGTAAAGGTGAGGGTCGTCATTCCGTTTGCGACAAAGACGGCGGTTGTCAAAAATACGATACCGGCGACGATTCAGGCGATACACGGAGATGTGCCCGATTTCTACAGCGGCAGCGGAAGCCAGACGTCCCCGTCGATCCAAATTCCTTCCAAAGGCGAAAAAGCCGATGAAAAAGAGTAAAAACATCCCGGGGAAAACGGGATGTTTTTATTTTTTCCTCTGCCTGAGCTCTTTTCGCTCCCATGCTTTTAAATAAGGATACGGATCAAATGACCACTCGCTTCTGCCGTTGTCCTTGTACATGCCGTAGTGGAGATGGGGCGGAAACTTTCCCGATGTGCCCGGCGGCCCGTATCCGGTGTTTCCGACGGAGCCGATCACCTGGCCGGGCTCGACGATCTGCCCGACCTTTAAACCTTTGCTGAATCCGTTCAGATGGGCGAAGTAGTGATACGTATTATGGATGTCCCTGATTCCGATTCTCCAACCGCCAAAGCGGTTCCAGCCTTTCATTTCGATGATTCCGTAGCATGTCGACCGAACCGGAACTCCGTGATGGGCAAACAGGTCGGTTCCTTCGTGGATGCGCCTGCCCCCGAAGCCGCGGGCGTCTCCCCACGTGCTTCTGTAGCTGTAATCCGACCGGATGGGGAGGGGAAACGCGTGCGCGCCTAAATCAATGTGGCCGTATTTGCGAAAAAGTTTGATAAATCCCGTAATGATGCCGACCGACTGATCCCTTTCATAAAACTCCCACAGCCCGATGCGGATGTTTGCGAGATCGTTTCCATATGTCGTCAAATATTTGCCGAACGTATACAGGACATCTTCGTCATTATCAGCTTCCGCCCGGCCGTCTCCATTGCCGTCCATTCCGATTCCGTCAAATACCTTAATGCTGAGCGGAGATGTATCATTTTGGTTTGGATTTTCAGGACCGCTCCAGATGTCCTGCGGAATGTAGATCCCTGTATACCCCTTTTTTTTCGGCAGGTCTTTGCGGTTCTTGCGAATGTTGATTTCGTATTGATCAACGGCAGCGAAAACGTACCAGGGGATTTGGGTCGCAGCTTCCGCTCTATGGTAAAGCGCCATCCTTTTTTTTAGAACTGACGCTGTCTGTTCCTTTCCCAAAGCGCAAGGCTGAACGATGACTAAAAGGAGAATGAGAACGGATAATACGACTTTCACAGTATCATTGGCTCCTTTCCGTTTAATTGTGTATAGTGTGCGACAAACGGTAGAAACGATAATAAGAAAATGTTAACAATTCGATATTGCAAAAAATCAATGCCTTGTCCGCAAATCTGTCGTATGTTAAAGTGACTAAAGACAAGTTTTTAAGTTTTTTAAGCGGTTCCAAATGGCAAGGGACGAAATCCATCGCCCAAGTCCTTACATTTTCGCAGCAAAACTTGATTACTATCCACGAGTGGAGTTGATGGAATTGGCAAAGAAAGACGAACACCTCAGAAAGCCCGAATGGCTGAAAATAAAGCTTAATACGAATAAAAACTATACGGGCCTTAAGAAATTAATGAGAGAAAACAACCTGCATACGGTGTGCGAGGAGGCGAAATGTCCGAATATTCACGAATGCTGGGCGGTCAGACGGACTGCAACGTTTATGATTCTCGGATCCGTCTGTACGAGAGCCTGCCGCTTTTGTGCGGTGAAAACCGGCCTGCCGACAGAGCTTGATTTGCAAGAACCGGAACGCGTCGCAGATTCCGTCAGTCTCATGAATCTGAAGCATGCGGTCATTACAGCCGTCGCCCGGGACGATTTGAAGGACGGGGGAGCTGGCGTATTCGCAGAAACCGTGCGCGCCGTCCGGAGAAAAAATCCTTTTACGACAATTGAAGTTCTTCCTTCCGATATGGGCGGAGACTACGATAATTTAAAAATGCTGATGGATGCCCGGCCGGACATTTTGAATCACAACATTGAGACGGTCCGCAGGCTGACGCCGAGAGTCCGTGCAAGAGCTACATATGAACGATCTTTGGAATTTTTGCGCCGCGCCAAAGAAATGCAGCCCGATATCCCGACGAAATCGAGCATCATGATCGGTCTTGGCGAAACAAAAGAAGAAATCATTGAAACGATGGATGACCTGCTGGCCAACAACGTCGACATTATGGCGATCGGCCAATATTTGCAGCCGTCCAAAAAGCATTTGAAAGTACAGAAATACTACCATCCTGATGAATTTGCCGAACTGAAAGAGATCGCCATGGAAAAAGGCTTCAGCCACTGTGAAGCAGGGCCTCTTGTCCGTTCTTCCTACCATGCCGATGAACAGGTCAATGAAGCGTCCAAAAAACGGCAGGCCAATGCCTGATTGTCTCGGCCAAATTAAAAACGCCAGAATATCTGGCGTTTTTTTCGTGCGCTAGGATTCGGCGTTTTTTCCTTTTCCGTCCGTCGAAACGCTTCCTTGAGGCGATTTTTTCATTTCCTCGATCGTATCGGCCATCAGCTGATCGACGTTTCTTGAATTGGAGCCGAGCGAGCTGAAGTTGGCGATGGACTGCATCAAATTCGGATTGTCCGATATATAGATATGGTAATATCTCGGAACGACGGAGGCCGCCGTTTTTTTCACCTGATCTGCGGTTTCCTCGCGCCGCTTTGAACCTGTCCGGTAGACGACAAGCGCCTCTTCATCCGTTACAAGCGCCGAGGCATCTTGAATATTGGGAAGCTGAACCGTTAAACTAGATATAATATGGGCCATCTCTTCCCTGTTGATTTTTGGCGCCTGTGTTTTATCTTTGTTTTTAACTGGAGTCGCCTGATGGCGCGCATAACCGAACCTGCCTTTTCGATCATCGTTTCTGAAGCTTTGGTTGTACTGGCGGTTCCGATCAGCGACATGGACGGTGTTGCCGTCTTCATCATAAATATCTTTGTGATTCGGATCTTTTAAAGCCTGCTGGCATCCGGCCAGCGGAGCCAGCAGCAAAATGGTTAAAAGCATTTTTGTTTTCATCCTGCATTTCCTCCTTATCTATAGCTTTTCCAAAGAGGAAGATTTATTCTTAGCAATTGATGGCGGCTGGTGTTTGAATTATCATATAAAAGAGGTGAAAAAGAATGATTGTCGTTCAGAACGCTGCATTTGAAGTCGTCAAAGATGTGAAAAACGGATTTAATGAAGAAGCGTTTAAAGCAAGATACTCCGATATTTTAAATAAATACGACTACATTGTCGGGGACTGGGGATACAGCCAGCTGAGGCTGAAAGGCTTTTTTGATGATCAAAATCAAAAGGCGACCTTTGATACAAAAATCAGCACCCTTGATGAATATATTTACGAATACTGCAATTTCGGCTGTGCGTATTTTGTGTTGAAACGCTTGCGAAAATAATCGGTCATAAAAGGGGATGCCGCTATGTATTTTGTCGATCGAAACAAAATTGAAAACACGCTGAATTTTTTTGAAGAACAGCTCCGGCTGTTTCATAAGCAGACTGAATGGGCGTCAGACATCGAAAAAAAAGCGCTTGAAAGGATCGGTCATACGCTGATCGAAAGTATCCTGGACGTAGGAAACGATATGATTGACGGCTTCATTATGAGAGATCCGGGAAGCTATGACGACATCATGGATATACTGGCTGATGAGAAGGTCGTCAGTCAAACGGAAGGCGAAGATCTGAAACAGCTGATCGCCTGCCGGAAAGCGCTCGTTCAGGATTACTTGAATGTCAGCCACGGGGAATTGGAAAACTTGCTGAAAACGCACGCGGAAGCGCTTGAGGCATTTCCCGTCCGTATCCGCGATTATTTAAACAATGAGCTCGGACCTGTATCAGCATTTAAACCGCATTAATAAACTGGAGTGTAACACATGAAAACATACAAAGGATATTTAATCGATCTAGACGGAACAATGTACAAAGGAACGGAAAAAATCGACGAAGCCTGCGAATTCGTGAAAAAGCTGAAGGAGCGGGACATTCCATACTTATTCGTGACGAACAATTCATCGCGCACGCCGAAACAGGTGGCGGACAAGCTTGTATCTTTTGATATTCCGGCAACGGAAGAGCAGGTGTTTACGACAAGCATGGCAACGGCGAACTTCATCGCCGAGAAAAAGCCGGATGCTTCCGTATATGTGATCGGAGAAGAAGGAATCCGCCGGGCCATCGAAGAAAAAGGCCTGGCGTTCGGCGGGGAAAACGCCGACTTTGTCGTCGTCGGCATCGACCGCGGCATTACATACGAAAAGCTTGCCGTCGGCTGTCTGGCGATTCGGAACGGAGCGACGTTTATCTCAACGAACGGCGATATTGCGATTCCGACCGAAAGAGGCCTTTTGCCTGGAAACGGGTCATTGACGTCAGTGTTGACCGTGTCAACCCGCACAGAGCCGATTTTTATCGGAAAGCCTGAGCCGATCATTATGGAGCAGGCGATGAAAGTCCTCGGAACTGACATCAGCGAGACGCTGATGGTGGGCGACAACTATGACACCGATATTATGGCCGGCATGAATGCCGGAATGGATACGCTTCTTGTCCATACAGGAGTGACGAAAAAAGAACACCTTGAAGCTTACGCCAAAAAGCCGACTTACACGGTCGAATCGCTTACAGAATGGATGGACCGCATCTAAAAATGAAAAACACTTGCCCTTGTAAGAAGGCAAGTGTTTTTTTGGGGGCTTTATTCGGCGTCTTTCGCCCGGTGCGCGAGCCTGCTTGAGGCCGCGGCCGCAATGGCGCCGACGATGTCGTCCAAAAAGGTATGGCATTCCCCCGTTGACTTGTCGTTTAAGCGGGCGAGCACCCCGGGCTTTATTTTATCGATATAGCCGTAATTGGTATAACCGATCGAGCCGTACAAATTGATGATCGAAAAAGACAAAATTTCATCGACGCCATAAAGGCTTTCATCTGTCTCAATTAAGGATTGCAGAGGCTCCAACAGCTTTTTCTGCTCTCCCAGCATATCGAGCTGAATACCGGTAAGCACGGCGTTTTGAACCTCGCGCTTCTTCAAGACCCGGCTGACATTCGCTTCACATTCTTCTTTTGTAATGTCAGGATGGTATTTCTTTTGTAAAAGGTAGACAAGATCCGCAATCTCGGAAATCTTGACGCCCCGTTTTTCAAGCCACTCTTTTGCTGCTGATTCTATTTTGTGCATGCTGTTGTTTTCCGGCATCGTGTTCACCCAATCTTTTTTACTTAGTGTATACAAACGTCCTGCAAAACGTAACGATTTTAGAACGTTTTCACTCATAAATGGCTTCTAGATGGATTACGATGTGTAGAAGGCCATTTTTTAAAGGAGTGTTGTATGGTGAAAGATTTGATCAAAGAAAAATTCGGAATCCACATTCGCGAACTTTCGTCATATCTCTCTTATCAGACTTTTCAAACACCCAATTCCATGTTCTTGATCGCCCCAGTTTCCCATTTAAGCCAAGCCGAACTTGCGGAGCTGTATTACATGAGTCAGTATTTGCAAGAACAGCGCGACCCATACGTTTCCTCTTTTTTGTTCACAAAGGACGGGGAGATGACTTTTAGGGACGGAAAAACGGCATATGTGCTGCTTCAAGCGGCGCCCCGTTTTACGAACCGGTCTTTTCCGTTCGGTACGGAGCTCGCCGAATTTCATCAAAAGGGGAGGGGCTATCCTTATGAAGTAAAAGAAACGACAAGGATCGGCCAGTGGAAAGAATTGTGGGGGAAACGCCTCGACCAGCTCGAGCAGTTCTGGATTCAAAAATCGCAGTCACAGCCATTGCAGCCTTTTGAAAAACGGTTTATCGAATCGTTCCCTTATTATCTCGGCTTAACGGAAAACGCCATTCAATATTTGGCAGATACCGAATTAGATGACAAGCCCCAGGCTGCTGATTCCGGGACGATCTGCCAGCAGCGCCTCACCTGTGAGACATGGAAGCAGGAGCCTTTGGTCAAGGTTCCCGTAGAATGGGTGTTTGATCATGCGGCACGGGATCTTGCAGAATACGCCAGAAGCCTGTTTCAGCAAAAAGGCGATCTCAATGAGGTGATGCTATTTCTTCAGCAATATGAACAGGTCAGTCCGCTTTCTTCCTTTTCAAAGCGGCTCATGTACAGCAGGCTCCTGTTTCCGCTTCATTACTTTGAAACGGTTGAAGGCTATTATATCTCTCCTGAATCAGAGCACCACTATTATGAGAACAAGCTCGACCATCTATTGTCCCAGGTGCCGGCGTATGAACGGTTTCTGAGCGGATTTCAGGAGATGGTCAGCATAAGATCGGGAGGATTGGCTGTCATGCCTTCCGTCAATTGGCTGAAAAGGACACCTTAAGGCGGGGTGTTCTTTCTTAGTCGCATGAGGCTCTTAACTTTTGCCGCCTTTTTCGATATGCTAAAAGAAATCAGCTCTTAGAAAGGAACGTGGCACAATGGACAAACCGTTTGTATACGTGACGAGGAAATTACCCGAAGAACAGCTTTCTCCATTAAAAGAACTGGCTGATATCGAGATGTGGGAAAAAGAGGATGAGCCGTGTCCGCGGGACGTCCTGCTTGAAAAAGCAAAAACGGCCGACGGGCTTTTGACGATGCTGTCGGACCGGATCGATGCGGAGCTTTTGCAAAAAGCCCCCCGATTAAAAGCGGTCGCCAACTTGGCGGTCGGATTTGACAATATCGATGTGGAAGCAGCAAGAAAACGGGGCGTGATCTGCTGCAATACGCCGGATGTATTGACGGAGTCGACCGCCGATTTAACCTTTGCATTGTTGCTTGCGGCAGCGCGCAGAATCATTGAGGCGAGCGACTGGATCAAGCAAGGAAAATGGACGGGCTGGGGACCGCTTTTGCTGGCAGGCGCCGATGTGCATCATAAAACGATCGGCATCGTCGGCATGGGAAGCATCGGACGGGCTGTGGCAAGGCGGGCAAAAGGCTTTGGCATGAATATTTTGTACCACAACCGGAAACGAAATCCCGAAGCTGAAAAAGAACTGGGCGCTTCTTACGCACCGTTTGATGAGCTCATTGGACAAGCCGACTTTGTCGTGTGCCTGACGCCGCTGACAGAGGAGACGAAGCATCTGTTTAACCGTTCAGCTTTTCAAAAGATGAAGAAAAGCGCAATTTTCATCAATGTCAAGAGGACAGGTCGTCGATGAACGGGATCTGTATGATGCGCTCATTCACAACGAAATCGCCGGTGCAGGCCTTGATGTCTTTGCCGAAGAGCCGATTTCAAAGGAACATCCGCTCGTCGGTCTCCCGCAGGTGACCGCACTTCCTCATATCGGAAGCGCCAGCAGAGAAACGAGGGAAGAAATGATGAGGCTTTGTGCGGAAAATATTGCGCTCGTCCTGAGCGGCAAACCGGTGAAAACGGAGATTTAGCTCTCCTCTTCCGGCTTTTTTAGTCCGGAAGATTTTCTTACAAAAATATTTCTGAATATATAGAATCTTATTATATCAGAAACTAAAGCGTTTACAAACGCCATTTTTCAGCAATCGTCATCTTGTCAAAACAAAAATCCCCCATTATAATGTTTGTAACTCAAATGTCTGCGTTGCAATTACAAATGTCCTTTTAGAATGGACGATCGGATAGAAAGGTGGAATTTTAGTGAAGGCGATACGAGTCGGGCTTCTTGGTTTAGGAACAGTCGGGAGCGGGGTGGTGAAAATCATCCAGGATCATCAGGACAAACTGGTGCATCAGGTCGGATGCCCTGTCACCATCCAAAAAGTGCTAGTTAAAGATAAAGATAAAAAAAGAGATGTCGAGCTTCCCAAAGAGGTTTTGACGACGGAAGCCTATGATGTGATAGAAGATCCGGAAGTGGATGTCATCATCGAGGTCATCGGGGGCATCGAACAGACGAGGCGGTATTTGCTTGACGCTCTCCGCGCAAAAAAACACGTCGTGACGGCGAATAAGGATTTGATTGCCCTTTACGGGTCAGAGCTTTTAGCTGCGGCAAAGGAAAACGGCTGCGACCTTTATTTTGAGGCGAGCGTTGCCGGAGGAATCCCGATTTTACGGACGCTTGAGGACGGCCTTGCTTCAGACAGAATCACGAAAATGATGGGAATCGTCAACGGAACAACCAACTTCATCCTGACGAAGATGAACAAAGAAAAGGCCCCATACGAAGAGGTGCTGAAGGAAGCGCAGCGGCTCGGCTTCGCGGAAGCTGATCCGACCGCCGATGTGGAAGGCTTAGATGCCGCAAGGAAAATGGCGATTTTGGCAAGGCTCGGCTTTTCCATGAATGTCGACCTTGAAGACGTTAAAGTAAAGGGGATTTCCCAGGTATCTGATGAAGACATCAACTTCAGCAAACGGCTCGGCTATACGATGAAGCTGATCGGCATCGCCCAGCGCGACGGCCAAAAAGTCGAAGTCAGCGTTCAGCCGACATTGCTTCCCGATCATCATCCGCTGTCTTCGGTTCACAACGAATTCAATGCGGTCTACATATACGGGGAAGCCGTCGGAGAGACGATGTTTTACGGACCGGGGGCGGGCAGCATGCCGACTGCAACCGCCGTTGTCTCAGATTTGGTGTCCGTCATGAAAAACATGCGCCTCGGTGTAAACGGCCGCAGCTTTGTCGATCCGCAGTTTGAGAAAAAAATGAAGTCGCCTGCTGAAATTTTTGCCCAGCAATTTTTAAGAATCCATGTCAAAGACCAGGTCGGCTCATTTTCAAAAATCACCGCGATTTTTTCGGAAAGAGGGGTCAGCTTTGAAAAGATCCTGCAGCTTCCGATCAAAGACAATGACGACCTGGCTGAAATCGTCATCGTCACGCATCATACGTCTGAAGAAGATTTCTCAGACATTTTGAAAAAGCTGGACGATCTTGAAGTCGTTCATCAGGTCAAAAGTACTTATCGAGTAGAAGGGAACGGTTGGAGCTAATGTGGAAAGGACTCATTCACCAATATAAAGACTATCTTCCTGTAACAGACAAGACGCCGGGGCTGACATTGAACGAAGGAAACACGCCGCTCATTCACTTGAAAAACTTATCTGCAAAGCTCGGCATCGAGCTTTATGTGAAAACCGAAGGCGTCAACCCGACAGGTTCCTTCAAAGACCGCGGGATGGTGATGGCTGTTGCTAAAGCGAAGGAAGAGGGCAATGATACGATCATGTGCGCCTCGACGGGAAACACGTCAGCTGCCGCTGCGGCGTATGCGGCCCGCGCCAACATGAAGTGCATCGTCATCATTCCGGACGGAAAAATCGCCTTTGGAAAATTGGCTCAAGCCGTCATGTACGGGGCTGAAATCATCGCAATCGACGGTAACTTTGACGATGCCTTGAAAATGGTCCGCAGCATTTGTGAAAAAGAGCCGATTGCATTGGTGAACTCCGTAAACCCTTACCGGATCGAAGGGCAAAAAACGGCTTCGTTCGAAATCTGCGAGCAGCTTGGCACCGCCCCTGATATCCTTGCGATTCCGGTGGGGAATGCGGGAAATATTACGGCATACTGGAAAGGTTTTAAAGAATACCATGAAAAACACGGCACAGGTCTGCCCGTCATGCGCGGCTTTCAGGCGGAAGGCGCTGCTCCGATCGTAAAAAACAGGGTGATAGAAAATCCGGAAACCGTTGCGACGGCGATTCGAATCGGAAATCCGGCAAGCTGGGACAAGGCGGTCAATGCGGCAAACGAATCAAACGGAAAAATCGATGAAGTATCAGATGAGGAAATCCTCTCCGCTTACCGGCTGTTGGCGAGGGAAGAGGGCGTATTCGCCGAGCCGGGCTCCTGCGCGTCAGTCGCCGGCGTGCTGAAGCAGCTGAGAACGAAAGAAATTCAGCAGGGGGCAAAAGTCGTTGCCGTCTTAACCGGAAACGGCCTGAAAGATCCAAATACAGCCATCGATGTCTCAAACATCAAACCGGTCACACTGCCGACAGATGAGGAAAAAATTCTTGAGCACTTAAAAGGAGCCGCACGTGTATGACAGAGGCTGACATGCTGATTTCCATTACGGTTCCGGCAAGTACTGCCAATCTGGGTCCGGGTTTTGATTCAGTCGGAATGGCGCTATCACGCTATTTAAAGCTGTCTGTTTTTCCTTGTGACGAGTGGCGGTTTGAAGCTGAAACAGACATCGTGGCAGGTATACCCGCCGGAACGGAAAATTTGATTTATCAAGTAGCCAAGCGGACTGCCGCCCATTTTGGAAAAGAGCTTTCGCCGTGCNNGCGACATCCCGCTTGCCCGCGGGCGCGGCAGCAGTGCGGCTGCGATTGCCGCTGCCGTGGAGCTTGCAAACGAACTGGCTGACTTAAAGCTGTCTGTACGCGATAAACTGCATTTTGCAAGCCTTGAAGAAGGACATCCCGACAATGCCGGGGCTTCGCTTTCAGGAGGCCTTGTCATCGGACTTCACGAGAAGGACGAGACACAGCTTGTCTCGATCAAGGACGTAGACATCGATGTCGTCGTTGTCATTCCTTTTTACGAAGTTCTGACAAAAGATGCGCGGGACGTTCTTCCGGAAAGCCTCACATTTTCAAAAGCGGTCGAGGCAAGTGCAGTCAGCAATCTGCTTGTGGCCGGGCTCATGTCAAAGGACTGGCACCTCGTCGGACACATGATGAAAAAAGACCTTTTTCATCAGCCGTACAGGAGGGCGCTCGTTCCCGAACTTGCCAAGGTCGAGCATGAAGCCGGGTTGTGCGGCGCATATGGAACGGCTTTGAGCGGCGCGGGACCGACGATTCTCTCCTTTATTGAAAAAGGAAAAGGAGAAGAACTGAAAGCCAGGCTCGCGTCAAAGTTTCCGCATTGTGAAGTCGACTGCCTCCATGTGCCGGACACAGGAGCAGCCGTCGAAAGAAAACCGGTGAAAAGCGCATCCCCAGCCGACTAAAAAGAGCTTTTACAGGCTCTTTTTTAGTTTGCCGGGAAAACAAGGATTTTTATTTAGGAAGTCGAAATAGAGTATAGACACTGAACAAGAGAGGAGAATCGCGATTGAAGCAGCTCATAACGGAAGCAGACATTACGAGGCTCGCATCGGTTACAGATCCCCAATATTCGCCTGACGGCAAAAAACTCGCTTATGTACAAACAAAAGTGAACAAAAAACAAGATTCGTATGATGCGCATATCATGGTCTTTGATACCGAAACAGAGGAAACGGCGCAATGGACGTTCGGAACAGGAAGAAATCAGCATCCGCGATGGTCGCCTGACGGCAGGATGCTCGCATTTACATCAAACCGGGATGATTCGTCACAGGTATATGTGATCCATACGGCTGGAGGCGAAGCGAAAAAAGTGACAGACATTCCTTATGACGTCGTGCAGCCTGAATGGTCGCCCGACGGAAAATACTTGCTTTGCTCTGTCAAGCTGACGAAAACCGAAAGCGTCAAAGACGAAAAAAAGCCCGAAATCGAAGACCACGAACCATTGGAAGTCGATTCCTTAACATATAAAGCAGACGGGCAGGGCTTTAAAAGGGGGAAATATACGCAGCTTGTCCTCGTCCAGATCGAAACGGGGGACATGAAGCAAATCACCGCATGCGAAAGGGATCATGTCAGCCATGCGTTTTCACCTTGCGGGGAGAAAATCGCTTTTTGCGCCAATTTGACCGAAGAAGATGACAACCGTGTAAACGACGTCTACTTGATGACGCTGTCAAGCGGAGAGCTCAAACGCCTGACGGGACAAAACGGGATCTTTTCATCCCTGTCTTTTTCTCCTGACGGAAAACGCCTTGCCTTTTTAGGGCACGAAAAAGAGTTCCAAAATGCGACGCTTGATAAAGCCTGGATGTACGATTTTGAAAAAGACGAGCTGACATGCCTAACCGAGATGCTTGACGTTCATTTAAACGATGCGGTCGCAGGGGACAGCCTTGTCGGAGGTGTACTGCCAAAACCGGCTTGGACGAAGGATGGCAACGGTTTTTACGTGATCGGGACCGATCAGGGAGCAACGGGCATTTATTACATATCAACAGAAGGCCTCGCCTACCCGGTCCGCCTGGAAAAAGAGCATCTGAACGGATTCAGCCTCCGTCCGGATGAAACGGGGTTTGCCGCTTCGATCGCCCTGCCCGTTTGGCCGAGTGAGCTGTATGATATTGCATTGGGCGAAGATAAAGCGAAGCGCCTGACGGATGCCAATGAGGATTTCGTTAAGGAGCACATCATCTCAACACCTGAAGAATTTCAATTTGAGACGGCCGACGGCTTAATGGTGCACGGGTGGCTGATGAAGCCGGCCGGCTTTGAGGAAGGAAAAAAATATCCGCTCATTTTAGAGGTTCACGGCGGACCGCACGCGATGTATGCGAACGCCTATTTTCACGAATTTCAAGTGCTCGCCGCCAAAGGCAGCGCAGTCGTCTATGTCAATCCGAGGGGAAGCCACGGCTATGGCCAGGACTTCGTCAACAAAGTGAGAGGCGACTACGGAGGCGGAGACTTCGGCGATGTCATGGCAGCCGTTGACCATGTTCTCGCGCATCACGATTTTATTGATCAGGACAGACTCGGAATCACAGGCGGAAGCTACGGCGGCTTTATGACAAACTGGGCCGTCGGCCATACGAACCGCTTTAAAGCCGCGGTGACGCAGAGGTCGATTTCCAACTGGGTCAGCTTTTACGGCGTAAGCGACATCGGCTACTTTTTCACGGATTGGCAGCTTGGAGCAGACCTTTTTGAAGATCCGGACAAACTATGGGACCGTTCGCCGCTGAAATATGCCGAAAGGGTTGAAACCCCGCTTTTGATCCTTCACGGCGAACGCGATGACAGATGTCCGATTGAACAGGCTGAACAGCTGTTTACAGCGCTGAAAAAAATGGGGAAGAACGTAAAGTTTGTCAGATTTCCGAACGCGTCCCACGACTTGTCGCGAAGCGGCCACCCGAAGCAGCGCATCAAGCGGCTGCAATATATCGCCGGATGGTTTGACAGCCACTTGTAAATAAAAAAGGCTGCCACTTTTGTTTGGCAGCCTTTTTGCTATTAAAATACTTGTTCTACTTCAATAACGCCCGGAACTTCTTCCAAGAGCGCGCGCTCGATTCCGGCTTTAAGCGTGATCGTGGAACTCGGGCAGCTTCCGCATGCGCCGAGAAGACGAAGCTTTACGATGCCGTCTTCAACGTCGACAAGCTCGCAGTCACCGCCGTCACGAAGCAAAAACGGACGAAGTTTGTCCAGCACTTCCTGCACCTGTTCTTTCATTTCGACTTCTGTCGCCATTCATATCGCTCCTTTCAAATCATACAACCATTATATTCAGTCGAACAATAAAAAGCTATTGTTTAGTTTCAGCGTTTTCCCACCTATTATATCATATTTGCCCCCAAAGACAAAAAACGATTTTTATGGAGAGCGGGGCGAAAATAGACTAAAATAAAAAAAGGGAAAGGAGCGTGTTGATATGACAAAACAAGCCGAACTTTTTGTTTACGGCGCAGATGTTCTTTGTCCGAGCTGTGTGAACCTTCCGTCATCAAAAGAAACGTACGAATGGCTCGAAGCCGCACTCAAAAGAAAGTATCCCGGCCAGCCGTTCACGATTACGTACATCGATATTCATCAGCCTCCTGAGAATGATCCGAAAAAACTGGAGATAACGCAAAAAATATTAAATGACGAATACTTCTATCCGTTGGTCCTCGTCGGTGACCAAGTCGTCGGCGAAGGAAATCCGAAGCTGAAGGACGTGTATAAGGAAATGGAAAAGCAGGGATATAAGCCGGCGATATAAAAAACAGCAAGGGTGTCATAACCTTGCTGTTTTTTTTATGGCTCTTTTTTGAGAAAAACGGGCAAACTGATGAAAAACGTGCAGGAGTGGTACACATGTCTTTCATCGAAGGGCAGATCGTCTCCGGTGATTTTGATCAGGAGATGAACGTCTTTTCTCTTAAAAAAGTTAAGCAGTTCCACACGCAGACCAGTTTAAAGGAAAACCAGCTTGAAGCCTTGCAGCAATATTTGAAGCAGCATGAAGATGAAGCAGACGGGCAGATCATCACCCTTTACGACCAAATGCTTGTACCTTTGTCACAGGCGGACATTAAAGCGCTGCTGAACGATTTGTCAAAAGTCCAGTCCTTATATAAAAAAGGCTGAAGGGATCCTTCAGCCTCATGTTTACACCCGTTTTCCGGCGCGAATGTCATCCGTCATTCCTGGATACGGCGCTTTGGAAATCAGTTCTTCATTATTTGCGCCTGCGTTTTCCATAAACGTGATGTCCGCAAACTCAGGAACGACGTATTTTGGATATGTCTCATATTTTTCACGGGACTCTTCCATTAAATCAATATAATCGTTTTGGTAGCAGACGGTAATGTCCGGGCGTTCGTGAACCCATTTTGGAAAGAAAATGATGCCGTGCATGCGTTTTTCTTTTGGCATAAAGTTCAGCGAAACATCAGTGCCTGTCGGTTCTGTCCAAGATACCTTGTACACGCCTTCAGTAAGTTTGACGAGGTTGACTTCCTGATCCCGGACCCAGCGGCCTGCAACCATGCCGCTGTGAATGCGGTAATCGATCGTATGATCATTTTTAATGTAAATTTCGTACTCCCAGCCGTTTTCATAAGTATAGATCATGTGGCTTCCGACAAAATCTTGCACATCCTGATTCATATGAACAGCTCCTTTTCAATGTAAATATAAACATGTAACACTTTACATATATAAGTTTAAAGCATCGCTTATGATATTGTCAAAAATTAAGTGATGGAAAAGAATTATAAGTGATATTAGGAAATTTTGCTAATATTTAGAAAAATGGATTGTCAAAAAATGCTCGATTCTGTAAAATGAAAGACAACCCATAAAAAGGAAAATGAATAAAGAAGAAGGGAATGATAATCGATTGAAAACAAAAATTGCGTATGAAGAAGTCGCCAAAATGCTGAATCAATGGTACGTCATGATCAAGCGCCATGAAATATCCCAGGCGGTCTCCATAAAGTATGACATCGAGAATCAGCTTCCGAACATGGAGGAAAATCAAGATTTGCTGCTCTATTTTAACCTTTTAGACTACCGGCATAAGCTGCTGACAGAAGAATTTGCCGCCTCAAACAGGCTGTTTGAAGACATTCAGCATCAAAAAGCAGATATGCAAAGCACGGACGACATGATCGAATACTATTTTTTCTTTTTTGCCGGCATGTACGAATTTCATAAAAAGGACTACACAAATGCGATCAATTATTACAAACTCGCAGAGAACAAGCTCAGAAAAATCCCCGATCAGATCGAAAATGCCGAATTCCACTACAAAATGGCGGTCGCCTACTACCAAATCAAACAAAATTTCTTCTCCTTAAACCACGCGACAGCTGCCTTAAAAACCTTCAAAACGCATGATGACTATATTCAAAAAGCGATAAGCAGCGAAATGATTTTAGGTGCGAATAAACTCGATTTATTTCGTTTTGACGAAGCGGAAAAACACTACAAGCAGGCTTTAAAAGACGCAACACAGATCGAAAATAACACCCTCATCGGCATGGCTCATCACAATTTAGGGTTGAGCTGCGTCAGCCGCGACCTTCTCAACATGGCGGAAACGCACTTTAAGGAGGCGCTTCGCCTGCAAGATCATGAAGAATCTGTATACGGAATCCACTCCATGTTTGAATTGACGCATGTCCTGTACAAATCAGAACGTTTTCATGAAGCCCGCGAATGGTATAAAAAAGGTTTTTCTCGTGCAAAAAAAGCAGGAGAAAGGGAATATTTGTCGAAATTTAGACTTATCCATGCTCTGTATGATGAACACGATTCGCTTACAGTCGAACATGCTTTAGAATACCTCAAAACGATTAATCTTTGGACGGATATAGCAGAATTAACATTGGACATTGCGCTTTTCTATAAAAAAAATGGTGATGCAAAACATGCGGCCGAATACTTTGAAGAGTCTCATCATGCAAGAGACCAAATCCTGAAAAGAACGGAGGAGTTAAAGTGAAGAAGATGCTTGCCGCCGTGTCGGCGGCCGTTGTCGCCAGCCTTGCCGCAGCCAGCTTTGTGCCCCAACCAAAAGGAAACGCCGAGTTTGCCGGACGAGCCATTTTTCTTGAGCATTCATCCACAAAGCAGCTTGCAGGAAGAGCGATATTTCTTGATCGCTTCACAGGAACTGCATCAGCCGATCCTGTCAAAGAAAAAACTGCAAAACCGGCATTAAGCTGACGCCGTCCATTTTGAGGTGCCTTCACGGCGCCTTTTTTTGAGGTAACGGGAGGCCTTTACAATATGATGCATTTCCAGAAAAATTCCGATTCAGCCATCATCGTACTGCACGAAATATACGGCGTAAACCGGCATATATTGGATTTTGGGCGAGCGCTTTCTGATTATGGCTTTGACGTGTTTTGCCCGAATGTATTCAATCAGGAAACAACATTCGATTATGCCGACGAGAAAGCCGCATACACACACTTCACAGAGAATGTCGGTTTTGTCGACGCCTCCCAAAAAATAAAAACGATCATCAGTCAATTGAAAAACAGATATCAAAAAGTGATCATCGTCGGTTTCAGCGTGGGGGCGACGGCAGCCTGGCTGTGCAGTGAAGAAGACCATGTCAGCGGAATGGTCGGATACTACGGCTCCCGTATAAGAGATTACTTGGACATGACGCCTGCATGCCCGGTGATGCTGTTTTTTCCAGAAGAGGAGCGGTCATTTTGCGTTGATGAATTGCGAGCTGCGTTAAAAGAAAAAGGGATAGAGACGCACAAATTAGCGGGCTTGCACGGATTTGCCGATCCGTATTCCATGACATACGATCGGCAGTCTGCACAAACCGCTTTCGGGCACATGATGCGCTTTTTAAAGGGATTGTGATGAATGGATTGATATGAAAAAACTGAATATGCGGGCCGTGTTTAGCGCTGATCGGAAATAAGCTTTAGAATGATTGAAAAGCGTTACATTGCAAAACAATAAGTAAAACGAATGACTGAAGGGAAAGAGCCGCTGAACGGCCTGCAAAAAAAAGCTCATCATGACAGATGAGCTCTTTTTGCCTGAATTAAAAATCCCGCGAAACCTTATCCGTTATGATGCTTATACATCCACAGCAGCCCGGATTTCAACAGGCGCGGAACCCTTCCGATCAGCGGTCGTTCAGCTACCAATCCGAAGCCGGCTTTTTTCCCGAGCGAGCCGAGGACGCCTTTCAGCTTGAATTTCGGCATCGTTTCAGGAAGAGCTTCGCCTTTCCAGCGCCATTCAAGGACCTGGACGATTTGTTCCGCTTGTGCCTCGGCAAGCTGTGCGCTTGGGGCGTGCGGAAGGCTTGCACAATCGCCGACGACATAGACGTGCTCATCTCCCGGCAAATTGTGGTGCGGCGTCAGGACGACGCGGCCCTGTGCATCCTTTTCCACGTCGAGGTCGCGGACAATCTGATTCGGCTGGATGCCGGCGGTCCAGACAATCGCATCGGCGCGAATCGGATCATCGTGGTTGTAAACGATGCCTTCCTCCACCTTTGTAATGTTGGCGCGGTTAATGATGTTGACCCCGTGCTCTTCGAACCAGCTTTGAACATATTTGCTGAGCCGGGTAGGGAAGCTGGACAAAATAAATTCCCCCCGGTCAAAGAGGATAATATTCAAGTCCTCCCGGCTTTCTCTCAATTCGCTTGCGAGTTCCACGCCGCTAAGTCCTGCCCCGACGATAGCAACGGTCGCTTCAGCGCATAAATTGTTGAGCGCCTGGTACGTGCTGCGGGATTGGTCGATCGTTTGAATGCTGTACGTATATTCAGCCGCTCCGGGAACATTGTGATATTTATCCTCACAGCCGAGGCCGATCACTGCATCGTCGTAGGAAATCGGCTCTCTGTCATGAAACAGCACTTTTTTTTGCTTCAAATCGACAGCGGAAATATTGCCGTATTCAATCTGCAATTTAGGGTGATCCGGGAAGGACACTCTGATATGATGATCAGAAATCGTTCCTGCAGCAAGCGCATAATACTCCGTTTTTAAACAATGGTAAGGGTTTTTGTCAATTAAGGTGATCATCACATCATCAGGCAGCTGATTTGGCAACAGGCGGTGCATGACGCGCATATTGCCGTAACCGCCGCCAAGCAAGACTAAGTTTCTCATGCTAATTCCCCTTTTCCCCTCAGATTCAAGTAAGTTATCTTTTTACATTGCAAAAATAAAAAACTACGTAAATACCCTCTAGAATTATATCTAATTTGATGCAAAATCACAATATTTCTCGGAAAATAACCTACAAATACACCATGATAACAGAATTAGTAAAACTTTTTTACGGAATTGATATGTTACAAAAGCTTTATTCATCAGCTCAATGTTTTGACTAACCGGAGAGGATTAGGGTACGATAAAAATGCGATGTGAGGTGAATGATAGTGTTTCCAATTGTTGAATTTTGCGTCAGCAATCTTGCCCAAGGCTCTCAAAAGGCAAAAGAAATATTGGAGAAAGACCCGAATTTAGACGTTATCGAGTACGGCTGTCTAAGTTATTGCGGTCAATGCATGCAGACATTATTCGCCCTTGTAAACGGGGAAATGGTCTCAGGGGATAATCCGGCCGAATTGGTCGAAAACATATATAAATTCATCGAAGAAAATGAATTTATCTAAGCGGGATCAAAAGGCGATCCCGTTTTCTCATGTTGCCGCATGATAAAAGCTCCCTGCTAATGGAAGCAGAGAGCTTTTATGTATGAAAAACGGGGGATATTCATATTGTGTCCGATCCTTTCAGCTTTTATACTAAAAGAAATAAAAAAATGTTGGAGGCCGCTATGAATTTTTTTCGCTTCACGAAAATGCACGGTTTAGGAAACAGTTATATATATGTTAACCAATTTGAAGAAAAACTCCCTGAGGAGATGCTGCCGGAGCTTGCCGTCAAAGTATCCTCGGTTTACACGGGCATCGGTTCGGACGGAATGATTTTGATCTGCCCATCTGACAAAGCGCCAGTTAAAATGCGGATTTTCAACAGCGACGGCTCTGAAGGCAAAAATTGCGGAAACGGATTGCGCTGTGTCGCAAAATATGCTTATGAACATAAACTTGTAAAAGAGAAGACATTTTTCATTGAAACTCTGTCAGGTCTTGTGACAGCCGAGGTCGAGGTAAAAGACGGAAAAGTCGTTTCGGCTACGGTCGATATGGGTGAGCCGCGCCTCCGCAAATCCGATCTTCCGATGCTCGGAGACGGCGAGTCTGACACGATCAACGAACCGATGGAATTCGGCGGCCGGGAAATGAGAGGAACCGCTGTTTCGATGGGGAATCCACATATCGTCTTTTATTTGGACGATATCGAGGAGGCACCGCTTAATACGATGGGACCTATGATCGAAAAAGACGAGAGGTTTCCGGAAGGCGTCAATGTTGAATTTGTCGAAGTGGAGAATGAAAACGAGCTGCACTTCCGTGTATGGGAAAGGGGATCAGGGATTACCCAGGCCTGCGGAACAGGGGCTTGTGCGGCAGCGGTTGCATCGGTATTAAACGGATTTGCCAAAAGGGAAACGGACATTACCGTCCACCTTGCCGGAGGCGATCTCGTCATCAATTGGAAGCACGACGGCCGCGTCATGATGACGGGCCCGGCGGAAACGGTGTGTGAAGGCGTATTTTACGTTTGAAAACAGCCTGTTTGAGAAATAAATGACGGCCCTTTATAATAGAGGTGCACATGACAGCCGGAGGAGGTGCTAATTCATGAGCGAAAAAACGATTACAATTACGGAAGCGGCTGCCCTTCATATAAAAGATATGATGAAAGAGCATGAAGAGGAAAATGCTTTTTTGAGAATCGGTGTGAAAGGCGGCGGGTGCAGCGGTCTTTCATACGGAATGGGATTTGAACACGAAAAAAACGACGATGACAATGAATTCGTTCAGCATGGGATCATCGTGCTGATCGATCAGGAAAGCCTCGATATCATGAACGGAACGGTCATTGACTTCAAACAATCGATGATGGGCGGAGGCTTTACGATCGACAATCCGAACGCCATCGCATCGTGCGGCTGCGGTTCTTCATTCCGGACGGCGGCGAACGCCGGGAAGCCGGAAGAGTGCTGACGTTTAAAACTGGATAAACCAACGTTTACAAGACGTCGGTTTACCGATGATATGTTTCGATCATCTAAATCGGAAACTGACACATAGGATTGTTAATTGCGCCGGAAAATCCGCGATTAACCGTCATTGTTCGAAATAAAAACGACCCTAATTTTAGGTCGTTGTGGTTGTTAATAACGCCTTTCTTAGCGATGTATCTTAATACATTCGTTAGGGGAGGCGTTTTTATTGTGGCGTTAAAAAAGAAGCGCAAAAGGGCGACAAGGGTTTCGGGATCTGAAAAGGGGTATCCCCGTTTGCTACTTAACGAAGCCCTAGAGATCGCATTAGCCGGGAAAAGAACGGAAGGGTTGCGCGACAGGACACTTATTGATTACAGAAAGACATGGCGGTATTTTACCGATTGGCTAAACGACAACTATGAAATTACATACATTGACGAGATAACGACGGAAATATTACGGAACTATATAAATTACATGAAATACGATAAGCCGCGTTATCATGGACACAAATTTATAAAATCGGACGATAATCGCTTAGGACTAGCCGACACGACGATTAATATTAATTTGCGAACTATAAAAGCGTTGTTTAATTACCTGGATCGCGAAGAGTTGATCGAGGTAAATCCGACCGAACGCGTTAAATTGATTCGGCAGGACATAGACCTTACGAACTGTTTTACGGACGACGAGATCAAGGCGATATTACGGCAACCGAATTTAAGGGATTATGTAGGATTCCGTGATTATTGCGCTATGAGCTGCCTATTAGACTCCGGACTTCGCATCGAGGAATTGTTGAGTCTTCGCGAAAGGGATATCGACTTCAGAAGCCGGTTCATTACAGTTAATGCCGACGTAAGCAAAAACAGAAAACACCGCCTAGTGCCTATATCCGCACATTGCGTAAAACTGTTGTTGCAACTTATTAGCGAAAATAAATTACACTTTACGACGGACCGCATTTTCTTGTCGAGTTACGGTGAACCTCTAGGCGCGAATCACTTTAATAAACGTTTAAAGTACTATGCAGAAAAAGCAGGAGTTAAAGATAAGAAGGTTACTGCGCACGTATACCGTCATACATGGGCCAAAACAATGATTTTAAATGGCTGTGATCCATTCACCTTACAGAAAATCGGGGGATGGGTCGATATAAGAACAATGCGCCGTTATATACAGATGGATACCAAGGAAATGCGAAGAAGTCACGACGATTTTTCGCCGTTGACATCGATAAAAAAGAAAAGAACCTAAAACAAAAAAAAGACGACCATCCGTCGGAAATAAATCCGATAGATAGAACGTCCTAACCCTACGTCTATCATATCGGAAAAAAGCGTTCAAGTCAACGCTTATTTGAGTGTGCCTAATTTTCCGATAGGTCGGTACGTCTCCAAGGGGAGAAAAACGAATGTATACGAAAGAATCCGCTAAAATGGCGTCAGTCTGTTCTGTGGACGAGCTTAACGACGCCATCCGCACGCATATCTACCACAATAAATCCGCACTAACGCCTGCCGCTATCGAGGTTCTCAAGGTGCTGTCGCGTCATGCCTGCAAAACGCCGGGCGTCGCGTATTTGAAACTGCAATCGATCGCGGACCTGATTGGCCGACACCGCACCACAGTCATCCGGGCAATTAAGCGACTAGTAGCTTGCGGCATCATTCGCAAGGAAACGAAATTCAGGCCGGTATCCGGCGGAAACGGCGCCAATATGTACGTGATTTTGCCGGCTTATACTAGCGCCATGAACCCGAATAAACCGGCTGACAATGGCGATGCTACTCCGCAAATGCAACCCCGTTCGACATCGGACAAGCCTACGGGGACAACGGCCGCCGCGCCGAAAAGTACAGGCGAAGCTGTTATTCCTAAAAGCGTAAATAAATTACTACGTAATACGTATAGTGCGTTCAAAGCTGCTGTCGAATCGTTTGTAAGCGATCGGAAGCTAACGAATCGGCTATACGGTATTTACCTTGCGCATACGTCGTTTTTAAAAGGCGTCTATGATTCCGAGACGCTAGAAGAAATCGGCCTACATGCGGTACGTCAAACGTTCACCGCAACGAAACGAAAGCATGTTCGAAATCTGGCCGGCTATTATAATGGCGTGCTGGACCGGATGTTAGATCGGTTATATGAAACGCGTTTTGATGAGTTGACGTGTTCCTAACCGGTAAACAGAAGGACAGGACGTCCCTTTGCCGAAAGACAGGCCAGCGATTCAATATGAAGCTCTGTTCGTGGATATAAAATAAGACGCCCATAAGGACGCCGTTAGTCGTTCTATTCTTCTTTGTAATTGAGGGCTATCTCTACAATCTGTTCGGCAGTATAATCTTCGTCACTCCAAAAAATGAGGTCACTTGGTGCGGGGTGCGGGACGTTTTTTTCTAATAAGTCGATATATTCGCTCGCAGTATCATCATCTAATTCAGGATTCATGATTTTCTTTACAAGAGATATTAATTCTTCTTTTGACAGTTCACTCATTATTTGATACTCCTTTCGGACTTCTTTACTTCCCTTTTTTGCCGAAATGATAGGCCGGGTCTAGTATTTCTTGGTGCATTTTAGGGGAAGTGATGATTAAATTGTCAAAGTCGTATACCTCCCCGCCTTTATCAATCGGCTGTTTGTGGTGGAGAATATATGACTTGTGTTTTCCATAATGCTCTTTTTTAGGAGCAATAGGTGAATTGCCGTTTTTCATCCTGGCAATGTTATTTTTATTAAATTCTTTTGCGTATTCTGTATTGGCAACTGCTTTCCAGAATTCCTTTCTAAAGTCATCAAAAGAATTAAATTTTTTTCCAATTAGTTGCTTTCGAACTTCATGTGGTATGACACCTAATTTACCACCATTGTACATTAATTTCTTTTGGGAAAGTAGGCTTCTACTTGGAGTTGCTTTTCCGGCAGCTATCCCTGGGACGTTCCTAGAGAATAAGACACCTGTCTTCGCTTCATCGATCAGTTTACGCAGCAAAGGCGTATTTTTCACATTAGGGACTTCTCCCGCCCTTTGAAGCATCCCTTCTAATGCAGGAACATACCGATTGATAGGCGATTTAATATGCCTTTTTACGGATTTGACACTTTTCTTTGTGGCCTTAGTTGCCGTCTTTCCAGCCTTGTTAAGACTTTTTGCGCCAGTTGAAACAGTAGGACCGGCCTCTGCCAACCCCCATATAGTCCCAATCGCATAAGCAAGATAGTGTCCGCGAGAATAAGAATCTCCGTGTACCATTTGTTTATCCCACGAGTCAGCGATTGAGTTCAACATACTTTCAAAGGCGGCTTTGTAATCGTACTCAAATACTGAATTTACAGTTGCTTTTGGGTTTTTAATAAAATCGTCAGCGCGTTCCGTAAGAGATTTGGCTGTTTCGACCGTTCCCACGACAGTATCTTTTGCGAAATCGTATGCTCCACCGACAAAGCCTATCATGCTTTCTAAAATATGTTTTCCATCTTCCAGAGTTCCTTTAATAGGATCGGCTCTGAACTTTTGGGATTCTTCGATGGCAGTAACATAATTCATCTCTTCAGATGTAAGTTTGTCATAACCGATTTCCTTGGCAACTTTAAGATACTCGTCGGGGTCATCATACAACTGCTCAAGTTTTTTCTTTAACTTGTACATTTTAACATCTTGTTCGCTTACTTCGCTAATCTCTTTTTCAAGCTTTGATTTGTTGTCAAGCTTATCCAACATGACTCCCATCGCTGTCTCTTGATTCCCACCCAAAGCATCCATCTCATCCGGTTTTAAAATCGAGCCTTTTTGATAGGTTTCAATCTCAATTGTAGGGCCTGTATACATTTTTTCAAGTCTGGCGATGTATCTTTGCATCGTATCAAGATCGTTTTCAGCGGTTTTGAGCGCGGTAGTCTGTTCCCGGTCAAACGTATGCAGCTTTTCAATCGTCTGATTGATGTCGGTCAATGCTTTTCGATTCTGTTCATGAAAATCATTGTCATTCAAAGCCGGTAGATCGACAATATGGCTGACTTTCGCGATCGCAGCGTCAGCTTTTGAAACCAACATAGACGTTTTAGTATTAGCCTCGTTCAAGCCTTGTTCCAGATCATGTTCGAGAAAGGCTTGCGAAATATATCCGTTATGATTCGGTTCAAGGGAGTTCAGTGCATTTTTGATTTTTTTCAATGCCGATTCGTATTCATCGATGAAAGTTTCGTAGAACTGAAGAAACGGACTGTGGCATTCTTCGTAGAAAGCACGAATCGCATCTCCCCCTTTACCTTTTAAAGCATCATCAAGAGACGTAAGAGCATCGACGCTTTCCTTAACTTTTGCGAATTCTTCCGACTGTTTTTTTAATTGCTCTAGCGTTTGGTCAATCGCATTATGCAACGCTTGAACATCCAGAGTCTTCATGGCATTCTCCTCTAATACTATAGTTACAATCAGTATATAGTTTACCACTATTCGGAAAAGAATTGGTGAATAAATCCTGACCACCCATGAAAATGAATCTTATAGGTCAGGTCTAAAAACTTATTCTACTTAATTTTTAATTTGTTTCCATATTAGAGTTTATAGAGGGAATGATAACAATATATGGTTGTAAATAATAGGCTTATTTTGTAGAATAATTACTATGCAGATAAAGGAAGTTTAATATTTTAATTTTTCTAAAAACTTTTAATCTCGAGAGAAAGGAAGAGACGGTGTGGATGTTATTCCTTATGATTTAGTTGCGACGAAAATGAATTTTTGGTATACGGCTTTAAAAAACAATTGGCCAGGCCGGGCGGAGGATACTAGGAAAGAAGTTGAAAGAGAATTAGAGCGAATGGAACAAAACCAAGACGTGGTTGTCTATTATAATTTATTGTTGTTCCGACACAACCTTCAATTTGATTATATGTATTCTGATTCTGGCGGTAATTTAGCTAGTCGATTTGAGGAGTTCAAAAAAATTCGAGATCAGAACAACCTTGAAGGAATGTTGGAATATTATTATCAATTCTTCGCTGGAATGTATCATTTCAGACAAAAAGAACTAATACTCGCGTTAGATTTCTATAGGAATGCCGAAAAACAACTTGATTCTTTTGAATGTGATGATCTAGAGAAGGCTGAATTTTACTTCAAGGTATCCGAAGTTTATTACCATATGAAACAGACATTTTTTTCAATGAATTATGCGAGTCGCGCCTATAATATTTATAAAAAGTATGACACTTATGGAGAACGTAGAGTTCAATGTCAATTCATTCTTGCCGGCAATCGTCGAGATCAAATGCTTCCTGAAAAAGCCTTGCCTAGCTTAAATCAAGCATTGAGTGAATCAACAAGATTAGACTCCCCTCATTTAATTGGTTCATCGCATTTGAATCTTGGGATATGTTATAATCAACTTGAAGAACTTGAAAAAGCTACCGATCATCTCCAAAAAGCCCTTGAAGTGTATAGAGAGGTTAATCATAGTTTTTTACCAAAAGCCTTTTTTAACCTTGCACACGTTAGAGCGAAGCAGGCTGAGTTGGTAACAGCCCACGACCTTTATTTTGAAGGAAAAGAATATGCCGAAAAAATTTGTAATTCATATGACCTTGCAAAGCTTGAAATGCTAAAAGGGCTTTACTTGATTCATGATCTGGATTTAGTTAGAGACTCTTTTAAGTTCTTCAAGGAAAACGGTTTGTATGCAGATGCGGAAGATTACGGAATCATTGCGGCGGAAATTTTGGAAACTGAAGAAAAGATTCGTGATGCCTGTGATTTTTACCGTATTGCATGCGACGCAAGAAGACAAATTCAAAGGAGTGGTTATGTAAATGAAAGCTAAATTTTTGATTTGCGCTGTTTTATTATTGGGGACAGTAAGCGTGCTTAGTTCCACACATGTTCAAACAGATAACACTTCTTTTAAAGTCGCAGAAAGGTTCGCATCTTAATTTAGATATATCGCTATTCCGTTTTCGTAAAAAAATAGCATTAAAGCCCAACTCTCATGAGAAGGGCTTTTTTATTTGAGATTAATTTCAAGTTCTTTTCCTCGTTGTTTGATTAATCGTCATTGTTTTCTGCGCGTTCAAATTGGACGACTTCCTCGATCGGGCAATCCAAGTATTCACATATTTGCGCGATCACCTTCAAGGCAACAAACTCTCCGGCAGTCATCTTCGCCAATGTTGACGATGATATACCCAAGTCGTTTCTAAGATCCGTTTTATTCTTCTTCCGTTTCGCGAGCGTCACCTCTAACGGATGGTATGTCGGTTTTAGGTTAACGATTTTTTCTTTTCTTGCCATATGTATCACTCCGAAAATATTGTTTGTCTTATTATATCACAAATAAAACGAAAAAAATATTCGATAAATTAAACATTTTATTCGGAAAAGTCTTGACGACAGAAAAAGGATGGGATATACTATGTTTAACAAGTCGAACAAATTGTTCGATTAATGAAAGGAGGGCTGATGGATTGATTGAACTGACAACGAAGGTTTCCGTAATCATCGCTTCGTGGCTTTCAATATTTCAAGCTATTGTTAGAACTTAACAAAATAAGAAAAGAAGCGAAAACGGAAAAAGAAAAGCGACGGGTTCCTCCCAAGAATCGCCGTCGCCGATTATAACCAAGACGGGGCGCAAGCCCCGGTTCAATCAATTATACCACAAATGAGGAAGATTAATACAACCGAAATTTTTCTAATCGTTGCCCTTAGTTTTTGGATCGCAAGTATGAACTTTGCTTCACTTTCTGTTCTGGACTTCATCGGATTTGGTACGGCAGCTATCTACTGCGGACTGATTTTGTGGAAGCTGCTATCTCGATGAATGAAGAAACCGGCGTGCGGCGTCGTTGCAGTTTTCGTCGCACGTCACTAAAACAGTGTGTCCAATTTAAAGGAGGTAACAAAATGAACGTTTACTATAGAAAAACAGTTGTAGGTTGGTGGAACATCTATCCTGCAGGCTCAGACGATCAATTTGTCAATTTAAACCCGGAGGAATTCGCTGCACTCCTGCCGCAAGTATCCCGGAGAGCATTCGCAGGCTGCGCCGAAATCGGCGTCACGGCAGCGCGAGAACTATTCGGTGAGGAGGTGCAGTCGGCATGATGGATACATTTCAACCGCAAGCAGTAAAGCTGCATTATCACGGGGAAACATTCGATACAAAACAGGAAATACATGAAATTTCGGACGCCTGGTTAATCGCAGCCGACGTCGTTGGGACTTATTCGGATGACTGGCTGGTGTTTTACGATACTGGCCGATTAGAAAAAAAGAGCGATGGGTACCATCTTTACGAAAACAACTACCCTCGATTTTTTACGGTAGACACGCCAAAGGTAGGCGCAGACCTCCGCAAAATCGATGTTTCTGAACTTGCAGGCATGTCATTTACGGATTTCGTTCGAATTGGTTTTTCACTAGGGGAGGGTTCACGATGATGCAGTATACAGTTTCTAAAGCGGCAGTTAAAAAAGCAACGGCGCGCCTCGGCCTTTCAAAAGCGCAGGCACAAAACGTATTACCGAAGTATGCTCAAGGCGCTTCGTTCGTCTGGTCGCTCGAATCAACAAACGGCAGCCAGTCCGTTTATGATAATCCTCGCGAACAGGTGCGCCTGGTCATTGCGGAAAATGGCACAATCTTAGACGTTTTCCCGGCGGACTATGCGCTTCAGTCTCCGCAAGCTTTGTCTGATGACGTCCTGCAAACGTTGAAAGAAGCGACACGTAACGCCTTAATTGCGGAAAGAGACGCAGTTCATCGCAAATGGTGCGAGATTGAGGTGGACTTCCACGCAAACAGTTACGAGATCGCTAAGGTGCGGCTTGCCTTGACAGACGCGGCGGACGATGAACAGGTGGAATTAAACAGGAAATTGGCGCAGCTCTGCCCCGAAAACAAACGGCTGCACAACGAAAGGTCTGCGTTGAGGAAGGAAAGGACCGAGTTGGAACGCGCACTTGTGCCTTATATCTAAACCGGTATGTGCCAATCCGGAAGTGTATACGCAACCTTATATGAGGACAAAAACCTTGCCACTTTGAAAATAGATACACAGTTACTAAATGAGAGCATTTTTTCTTCGATAGGGTGTCTAGATCCGGAAGTTACCTCGCAGTTATTCTTGAGAGCAACTTTTGAATCGAAATGCTGTCCGTTCCAAAAAGTTTATACGCATCTATTATTGAACGCAGAAAAAAAATTCGAAGTCGATGTCCCAAAATCGAACGCTACCTACCCATTGTATAAGTGAAAGCGAAAAAATTTTCGAAATTGATGTCCCAAAAATGAGGGTTAGATACCCGGTATATAAGTGAAGGCGAAAAATTTCGTATTTATTGTGCGGTTTTGAAATGACGCGGGTATTATTTCGTGAAAGATATTTCTAAAGCTTTTGTAGACTTTCGTTACTTTTCAATTAAAGGAGGTGAGAAATGGTGTACATTTCTAAAGAATTATTTGTGATTATACGCATCTATAAAGGGATGACTCAGGAGCAGTTTTCTAAGTTATTGGGGATCAGCAAGCAAACAGTAAGTGCAATCGAGAGGGGAGAAAGGACGGTTTCAAAAAGAACGCACCGTAAGATTATTGAAAAGGTTGAAATCACAGATGAATTTTTGCAGTTCAAAGAAAAGCATGAAAAACTAATTGAAATTTAAGTCTAATTCAGGATCGGAGGTTAGTCGAATTGTCAACTATATTATCTAAAAAACCATAAAATAACCTAATTATAATATACGATAAAAATGGAGGAGATGCAATGGGGTCAGCGACAAATAGACCGGACCAACACCGCCGCTATGATGCGGAATACAAGCTAAATGATGCAGAAGGTATTCGCGCCTTATTGCGTGACTACGACAAGCTTTTTCAAAGGCGTTTTGAAGGCGATACTGCAGCGTCTGACATCTTACTAGACTTAGAGGATGCTATCGATGCCGCCGAGCTAACAGCGCTTCAGAACGAGGCTATTCGCCTTATTTATATGGAAGATTTAACGCAACAAATGGCGGCTGAACGCTTGGGGATCGAAAGGAGTGTAGTATCAAAGCATTTAACAGCCGGCGTTAACAAAATCGCGAAAATTTATGCGTATTGGGCGAACCGAGGCGAGGGGTACTGCGCCAGTTAAAAAACGGGAGTGTATTGCCGCACTTAACGAAAATAAAACAATTCAAAACAGGGGGAATTCTATTATGAAAAAATTTACTGAGCTTGAGCGCAATCTAATTACGGTTATCTTAGACGGACGTCGCAGCGACTTCAAAAAGGAACGGGATTTCGTTAAGGTCTTCGGAAGAGACGCGAACATTGATCTCGTAGAGGGTCGCAGCTACTTTCTGGAAGATGCATTGTTTGGGGAAGACGCAGAGGTTCCGGATATTATTGGCGAACTTCTTTACGAAACAGAAGCCGGAAACATTCACTATGACGTCATGATTGACGCTCTCGAAGCAGCGGTAAACGAAGATTGGGCTAACGTGCCGAGCGTTGATGAGGCTGTATCAAAAACATTTCATCAGGAAGAATCTATAACATCACTTAAGGACTTTTTGGAAGCTTACAAAGCCATGCATACCTACGCTGGAGAAGAAGGAGTGTATTTAGATCATGAGATAGATTGTGTGGCTAACTCGGTACTTAAGGGGATCGGAGTAAATAGTGAAGACTTTAGGGAGACATTAACTGAGTATATTATTGAGGCACAATCGACAGACGAAGTAATGCAATCGTTATTGGATAAAGTAGACTGGTCCGTAGGACTAGGAGACTTTGATTTTCTTACACAAGCTCTTGAGGCAACTAGAACATTAGATTGTCGAGCAGCGGAAAAAGGTTTAGATTTGATGCCCTATATTTTCGATGTTGAAAGGATAGTTTTTAATGCGGCCGGTTTCGATTCTTTATTCCGTGAGATGAGCGACAATTACCTCGATTTGTATTACGAAGGGAAGAAGTCTCTAAAAGACACAATGAACGATATTAAGAAACTGGCTGAATCATTATGACAAAACTTTAGGCGTAGGATATGACACTCACCCGATCATCGTCCAAGCTTTACAAAATACAGTTTCTATCGAGGAGGTACGTGAAGATGGAAGAGAATAACGGAGTAGGAGTTTCACTGACAAGGGAAGGTAAGACACTGATGATTTCGAATAACCCGTACTACTATAACAAAATGATCGAATTAAAGGCGGACGGCCCAACGCACCAGGCCGTTCCCCTCCCGCGTTTTATACGATACTTGGTCGATATATTTGGGTATGACGCAATAAAAAAAAGCTGTCGATGAGTTTCCGCAAGAAATTCGGTATAAAACTGCTCTCGAAAGGGTTAACGGTGATGCGGAATACAAGGCGAAGCAGGACGAGGCTATGGCGAAATTAAAGCGGGAGGTCGAGCGATGATGAACGAATTACAAAAAGTATTCAATTATCAAGATCAACAGGTGAGAACAGTCGTTAAGGACGGTGAACCTTGGTTTGTTGCAAAAGATGTCTGCGATGTTTTAGGGATTACAGACGCTCGAAAATCAGTGAATTTACTTGATGAAGATGAGCGGAATAGTATTCCGGTCACTGATTCATTAGGGCGAAATCAAGAAACATTCATTATCAACGAACCGGGTCTTTATTCTCTGATTTTAAGAAGCCGCAAACCAGAGGCCAAACAATTCAAAAGATGGATCACTCACGAAGTCATTCCGACAATCAGAAAAACGGGCGGCTATGTAGCGAATGACGATCTATTTATTCAAACGTATCTGCCGTTTGCAGACGACCAAACAAAACTTTTATTTAGCGCAACTTTAGAGACTGTACGCAAGCAAAACGAAGTAATTTCCGAAATGAAACCGAAAGCGGAGGAACA